>JAYTWC010000661.1:0-3125 GCA_043743635.1 Verrucomicrobiota bacterium
GTACGATCTGCAATCATGCCGATGACTGGATCAAAAAAGGCATCGGTGAAGCGACTCACTCCGAGCATCGCCCCGGCAGCCAGAGCGGTTAGCCCAAAGGTGTCGGTGTAGAAGATCAGCAGGAAGCTTGAAATGGTCTGCCAATAGAGACACGACGCAAAATCGCCGAAGCCGTACGATATTTTTTCGCGAAAGGGGAGTTTGTCCTGAACAGACATAGAAATAAATATTAGCGATTTAAACTGGATCCTGACGCTTGATCAGGCTCAAACCTTGCCGCGACGAGCTTCGAGTTGCTGGCGGATCTCGGCCATCTTCTGCGGCGTGAGGGGGAAATAATAGATCATCACCAAAGCGAGAACAATGCCTGCAATCGGCACGATCGCGAAGAGTATCCGAATCATTAACAGGGTGAACGATGTCTGAGCACCACCCATCGTCGCGTCGAATCCCGTAAGCGACAGGATGATGCCGGAAGCGCCAGCGCCAACTGCCATGCCGACCTTCATGATCCACGAACCACAGGCCGTAAAGGCACCCTCGCGGCGCTTACCGGTTTCGAGTTCGTCATAGTCGATCACATCCGCACCGATAGCACCATCCAACATCCAGAATCCAGCGCTAGTGAAAGCGATCAGCCCCGAAGCAAAAATCTGCAGCCACCGAATTTCCGGGTTATATAACCACCAGGTACCGATAAATACAAAAATGGCCGATGCAAGAACGCACATCACGCCGCCCCGCTTACCAAGTCGGCTGGAAATAAAGGCGAACGTCGGTATGCCAAGGAAACCAAAGCCCATACCAGAAAGACCCATCCAAAAATTCCATACGGCGCCCTCGGCGTTGTTGCCGTGACAGACGTAATAAATCGTATCGTAATAGCCGAGTGCACCGACCATGCTGGTGCCGATGGCGTAGGGCAATTTCATGAAGAGCTGCATGCGAAACGGACGGCATTTCAACGTCAGGTAAATCGTCTCCTTAAGCGCGATCTTCTCCTGCTTTTGCGCGACAACGTTGCCATAATAGCGTTCGCGCAAAACGAAGAACATCACAACAGCGGCCACAACCATGATCAGGCCGAGCGCCGCGCAGTAAATTTGAGCACCAAGCAAAATATTCGGCTTTGCCCCCTCCGGAGCTGCGCCCCATGCCGCTCCGGAAGTGAACAGCAGTTTCAAACGCGAAAACACATTGTCCCCGGTCGCACCCACCCACACCGCCATCGTCATAAACTGAGCCGCAAAAAACAAACCGAGCTCAGGTACCTTCTGTACGGCATTGCGGAATGACCACACACTCGTCCGTTCATTATAGTCGGGCGTCATCTCCTGCCCTAGGCTGTTCCAAGGCATATTGAGGCAACTCATGATCGGCAGATAAATCGCGGACGAACCCAGCATGAACCAGAAATAATTCGAGATCTCGACTCCGAAAACATGCACTGAACCCCAACCAGGAGTAACCGCTAGCAAGAACGGCAAAGCGACGCCCGCCGCAATACCGCCAACAAGAATGAACGGCCGCCGCCGCCCCCAACGTGTGCGAGTGTTGTCGGAGAACCAACCGAACAGCGGGTCGGAAATCGCATCGAAGAGGCGGTTGACGAAAAGCGCGAGGCCGATCAACCACGGAGCGACCCCAAGGAAAATATTAAACACCTGGAACCCAAGGTTTGGATAAAGCCAGTGGCCCCACATGTCGTGAAACGTGCCAAGGCCATAGCCAAGTTTTTGGGCGACTGGAACCCGGTCTTCAGGAGCAGTGGTTGATCGAGATTTCGATTGGGGCGGTGTGGGCATTGTAGCTGGAGTTTCGGACATGGGGTGCAAACTGTAACAGAAAAATCAATACGAGTCGGCGAGCGATTGCCACATCAGCGCGCGGCGCAACTTTGCCGCCGTCTGTGGTTGTGAAAAATCCACCGTGATCGTCTTCGGCTCGCGGGGATAGAGTTCGAAGAAATTGTCGCTACTGCGATGCGCCAGATCGCGAAGATCGAAACAAAAACGATGCTGAAAAGCCGTGGATGAAAACGTCAGCGTCGCGCTTGTCGGCGAAACTATTTTTATCGCCACCGTTGTTCGCGCTTTCGGTAAAGCGAGGAACCGCGGAGGCGTCAGAAAAACGGTGTCTTCACTGACCCGCTGCCCATCCACTTCGAGACTGATGCGCAGAACCAGAGAGTCGCGACCGTGACTAACCAGCAGTGCCGCCAAATCCAGTGTCTTTTGTTTCACGCTTTCGCCGGGCCGCAAAGCGACTTTTAGCTGACCTCGTTTCAGACGGCGCCCATCGAGGTGAAACAGATCCCATCGCATCACCCCTGGCTTCGCCAGCGGAGCATCACAAACTGTATAAAGGTGCACTTCACGAACCGTCGTCTTGCGGTAATTGCCAATCGAATCGGTCTCCTGGCCGGGCACATGCGCACAGGCCATCATCGGTGCGAAAAACCGTCGGGCGACATGATGGAGAGCTTTCCAACGACCGGTAAACTCCAGCGAGCTCCATGAAGCCACCGGCCAGCAATCGTTGAGCTGCCAGTACAACGCCCCCATGCAACGCGGCATGTTGCGACGCCAGTGCTCAACCCCGGTCTGCATGCAATAAGCCTGGTTAAGCTGCGACAGATAGAGCAGCGCATCCTGGTCTTTTGGAAAACGATACCGTCGCGAAACGTAGTCGAGAATGATCTGGTTTCCGAAGCGGTTCTTCTGATGGTTTTCCATCGTCGGACCGAACACATTGCCATCGTCCGCCGGGCAAAAGGTGGCCTGGGTCGCAGGTGAATTGAAGCTCTGCATCCCAAATTCGGATACAAACCGGAAGTCATGCTTTTCGTAATCCTTCACCGGATGCCGCCCGTGCCAAACATCCCAGTAATGGGTATCGCCCCGCATCACACCAGCGGCATTGCTGGTGTCGTGGTCCCCACGCCAGGGGGAACTCGGCCAATAATCGGTGACGCCATCGTGCGTTGCAACGACGGCTGGCAACGTGTCGTGGAAAATCACCTCGTAATCCGCCAATTTTTGTTTGCTGGCAGTTAGATCGGCACCGTTGCAACCGAATACCTCGTTATTGCCACACCAGAGCGCGAGACAGGTGCGATGGCGCAG
>JAYTWC010000662.1:0-3682 GCA_043743635.1 Verrucomicrobiota bacterium
CACGACTTGGATGTGGTTGGCTTTGTGGCGGGCCATCATCTGGTCACGGGAAACTCCATACGTGACCGCGTGCATGATCGGCCATTCGACGGTGGTTTCTTTCCAACGGCGTTCGGTTTCCTCCTGGGGCAAGGTTATGACTTTGGCGCGGCCGAGGTCCATCTTGAGCTTGCCTTTGTCGACGAAGACGCGGCTCCAGACGATTTCGCCGGGTTTGGCGATACCGCGGAGGGTACCGCCGCCGAGGCGGAAATACATGGAAGGCTGGCGGAGCGAATCGCTGCCGGCCCAGCCGTCGATGTGGTGCGCGGCGGGGGCCGAACCAGAGATGAGAAACACCCAAACGTATTCATCGGTGGTGCCGCTCTTGTCGTTATCACCCCAGCGCAGATCGTGCAGCGTGTTTTCCACGGGCTGACCGAGGGCCTTGTGAATGCGGTAAGTGAGCAGGCCGTCGAGGCCGGCGCATTCGTCGACTTCGTTGAAGTGAGGGATTGGTTCGCCATCTCGGATGATGGTGCCGTCGGCGCGTTTGACCGGCGGGCGGTCGGAATTGTTGAGCGTGCCCTCGACGAGGTCTGAGGCGGGGATGAGATCCTTGAGGCCTTGCTGGTACTGAATACCGATGGTGTCGCAGCCGAATTCGTCGGCGATGCGGACGGCGGCGATGTACATTTTGCACTGCCAGAGCACCTGGTTGACGGTGAGCTCGGTGGCTTCGTCGGTGCCGAAGTGGAATTTTAGACCTTTGGCTTGGTACCAGTTGAGGATCTCCTTGGCTTCGGCGTCGGAGACCTGCGTGGCGCCGTAGTAGAGGGCGGACTGGGAGAGACGCTCTTTATACACGCCGGTGGAGAAGAGGAGTTCGTCGGGGATGATGGCGTTGTACATGCCCATGCATCCCTCGTCGAAGACGCCCATGATGGCTTTGCGGCGGAGAAGATCGGCGGCGATTTTTTTAGCGGTAGCGGCTGCCTTGGGTGGCACGGCGCATTTCGCGAGCGGCTTGACGTGGGCGGTCTTGTGTTTGACTTCACCGGTCTTGAGCCAGGAGGCGAGGCCATCGAGGAAGAGCTCGTCGTCGAAGTTGATGCTCCAGAGCGTGGAGTATTTGACACCTGCTTTGGTTAGACCGCCGTTGAGATTGAGCATGCCGACGAGGCCGGGCCAGGTGCCTGACCAGTTGGCGACGGTGAGGATCGGGCCCTTGTGGGAAATGAGGCCGTGGAGCAGATGGTGCGAGTACTGCCAGACGGACTCGGCGACGATGAGCGGCGTTTCGGGATTGAGGTTGGCGAAGACCTGCATGCCTTCTTTTTGCGAGGAAATGAAGCCGTGCTTCACATCGGCTTTGTAGGCGTGGGCGCGCACGAGTTTGGCGCCGAGAGAAGCGGCGACCTCGGTGAGGCGGGCTTCCATGGCGGCTTGAGCGGGCCAACATTTTTCGTTGGCGGATTGGCGCAGGTCACCGTTGGCGACGAGGAGAACAGTCTTTGATTTTTTCATGATAACGATCGGGAGAGGTTTGATCGAACTAGATATTCTTGGCCGAGAGTGAGCAGGGGGGCGAAAGCACGAAGAGCTGACTTTACAGTAGAAATGATGGGCCGTGAATAGAGATAACTGGCGTTATAATGGATATTATTGGCAACGGTTGTGCAGATCGTCAGATTGGCCGCGATGCCGACTGCAATGCCTAAACTGGAATCGCAAAACCTGTTGTCCAATCAGGTTTCCGGGTCGCGGTATTTTTTCCTTAATCTCGTGTCAGGGCGCGGGCCAAGGAGCTCTCTGGCGCTCGGCGGTCGCGAGCATTGTAATCCCGATTACGCGATTAATCGCGAGGCCTACGCGTATCAAGTGCTCGAATACGTGGCCGAAGGTGAGGGGACGGCGGTACTAGGAAACGAGACCTACGCGCTCGGACCGGGCAGTGTTTTTACTTATACGCCAACGATGCACTGTGAAATGCGCACGAAGCCAGAGCGGCCGATGGTTAAATATTTTTTGTGCTTTGCTGGTAGTTCGGCGGCGAAGCTGTTGGCTAGGGCCGAGCTAGCCCCGGGGCAGGTGCGTCGTCTCTCCGCGCATGGCGAGATTCGCAGTGTATTTGAAGATCTGATCCGCGAAGGCCAGCACGCTGGATCGCATACGCGCGAGATCTGCGGGTTGCTCGTCGAGTTGCTCATGCTCAAGCTCGCGGCCACCGCCGAGGAAACGCGTGTAGCGGGAGGTTTGGCGCGGGAAAATTTTCTTCGCTGTAAAGCCTTGATCGATGCGCAGGCGGAGCGGCTTGTGACGCTTGAGGATATTGCCGAGGCGGCTGGGTTGGATACGTCGAGTATCTGTCGATTGTTTCGGCGTTTTCAGGGTACGAGCCCATATCAATATCTTCTGCGGCGAAAAATGAATCTTGCTGCAGAATTCTTGGTGGAAACGGGTGGGTTGGTAAAGGAGGCGGCGTTGCGCGTGGGTTTTGTCGACCCGTATCATTTTTCCCGGTGTTTCAAGTCTGTGCATGGCGTGGCGCCGCGGGCTATGCAGAAGCATCGGTGACGGGTTGCGCTGGACGAAGCGCATGCATTTTTGTGCAAAAAAAAGCCGCGCTTTGAAGGGCGCGGCTTGAGGGAGCGGAAAGGTTTCGTTAGTTATGCTCGGCTTTTTTGGATTTCGATTCGATGAACTCGCGGATGATTTCCATGCGTTGGCGCTGGCGATCGTCTTGGTCGATTTCCTCGACGGAGCGTTGAGTATCGTTAATCGCCATGGCCTTTCGGATTTTCGAGAGGGCGATGTTCTGGAGCTGGCGGACGCGTTCGCGAGTGACTTTGAATTTGCGGCCAACTTCTTCGAGGGTCAGCTCGGTGGCGCCTTCGAGACCGAAACGCAGGCGAATGATTTCGGCTTCGCGTGGTTCGAGGGAGTCGACCATGGCTTTGAGATCGGCGTTCATGCTGCGCTCGCGGAGGGATTCGAACGGGCTAGCGGCATTTTCGTCGCCGACGATTTCACCAAAGGTCGAGGAATTGCCGTCGTCGCTGATCGGAGCATCGAGCGATGCGGGACGCACGCTGACCGATTTTAGGTGCGCGATCTTGTTCGTCGGAATCTGGAGTTCCATGGCCAACTCTTCGTCGGAGGGCTCGCGGCCAAGCTCTTCGGTGAGCGCCATGGCGGCACGGCGCATCTTGGAGATTTTGTCGACGAGATGGACGGGGAGGCGGATGGTTTTGCTCTGATTGGCGAGGGCGCGCTTGATGGATTGTTTGATCCACCAGGCGGCGTAGGTGCTGAGTTTGCCGCCTTTGCGCGGGTCGAAACGTTCGACGGCTTTGATCAGGCCGATGTTGCCCTCGCTGATGAGGTCGAGGAGCGGGAGGCCAAAGTCTTTGTAGTCGTGGGCGATTTTCACGACGAGACGGAGGTTGGCGGAGATCATGTGATCGCGCGCGGCTTTGTCGCCACGGCGGATGCGGCGGGCAAGTTGGACCTCTTCTTTCGGGGTGAGCAGGGCGGTCTTGCCGATCTCTTGTAGATATAGCTGGAGATTGCTGCGTTCAAGCGGCGCGGATTTCTCGGCGGGAGCAGGTTCGTTCTTTTCGAGGAACGAGGGAGGAGCGTCGATCGGGGTCGAAAGGATGACGGCGACGGGCGCTGAAGAATCGTTGCCCTGTTCTTCGTC
>JAYTWC010000663.1:0-1523 GCA_043743635.1 Verrucomicrobiota bacterium
TTTCGGCATTCATCTCCAGCCCACTGCGCCCGGCGGTTTGTACCGCGCGCGCTTGCCTGAGGAACCTGAAACCTATGGCGTCGCACCACAGCAGGCGACGATAACGCTGCCCTGGATTTCACCTTGGCGATTGGTGGTTGTTGGCTACCATCCAGGTTTTATCGCCGAGTCCACGCTCGTGACGGATCTGGCTCGTCCACGCGAGTTGGATGACACCTCTTGGATCAAGCCGGGCGTTGCTTCATGGAGCTGGTGGAGCGATACGAGCAGCCCCAGCGACTATGCAAAACTGGTGGCCTCGGTGGACGTGGCAGCGCAGTTTCATTGGCCCTATTCGACGATCGACCTTGGTTGGCACACGATGCAAGGCGGCGACATCAAGCAACTCATCGACTACGCGGCGAAGAAAAATGTGGGCCTGCTCGTTTGGTATAACTCAGCGGGGAAACACAACAAATTGGCGACCTGCGGCCCGGTTGATATCATGAATGATCCGCTTCTGCGTGATGCTGAGTTCGCCCGCATCGCTGCGCAGGGCATCAAGGGGGTGAAAATCGATTTCTTCCAGAGCGACAAGCAATTCGTTATCGGTCTCTATCACGACATCCTCCGCGATGCCGCCCGCCATAAGCTGATGGTCGATTTTCACGGTGCGACCATCCCTCGCGGCTGGGACCGAACCTATCCCAACCTACTTACCATGGAAGCGGTGCGCGGCGCCGAGCAGTACTGGGACAAGAACTTTGCGGAGAACGCGCAGATGTTTCACTCGATCTATGTTTTTACGCGCAACGCCATCGGCCCGATGGATTATACGCCCACTGTTTTCATCCATCCCGGTGCATTTAACACGAATCTCCAGCCGCACCTAACCAGTTACGCGCACGAGCTTGCTTTGGCGGTGGTTTTTCAAAGCGGAATTCAACACATCATCGATCACGCCACGAGCATCGTGAAGCAACCGGACTTCGTACAAGATTACCTCAGGAATTTGCCTGCTGCCTGGGACGAATACCATGTTCTTGCCGGAACTCCCGGAGAACTGGCAGTTGTTGCCCGTCGATCCGGCAACACGTGGTACGTGGCCGGCATTAACGGTCTGAAAACGCCGCAAACGATCAAGGTGCCGCTCGCGTTTCTGGGACGCGGCAAATTTGATCTCCTGCTGATAAATGATGGCGCAACGACATCTGAGTGGTCTCATTCGCGGCGCGTGACCGAAAGCACGGAGGAACTTGAAGTCGTTTTGTCCGCTCGCGGCGGCTTCGCGGCCCGATTAAATCCAACGAAGAACCCAAAGAACTAATCGCTCAGCGAGCTGGACCTGTTCATCGGTTTTCCCGGGTTTATTGCCTCATTTCGATAGTTTCTGGAAACTGACACGCCCTATACAAGTTGCAATATATTATATACCAATATGATGGAAACTATTAAGGAGCGACTTGTTTAGCTGCTCGATCAGCAGTCCGAAATCATTGTTGCCTCAATCGGATATATAGATGGCGCAATATGATTTTGTGAAT
>JAYTWC010000664.1:0-7286 GCA_043743635.1 Verrucomicrobiota bacterium
ATCAAAACGAAATTCGGCTACGACGACGCTCTCGACACCTTTGGCGTACACGCCGTGGGCGGCACTCTAGGCGCGCTGGTCACCGGTTTCCTCGCCACCCGCGAGGTCAACGGCAACCTCGACACCAACCTCAAAGACTATGTCGGGCACTCCCTCTGGTTCGAACAGTTGAAAGCAATTGGGCTAACTTTGGTACTTTCAGTCTTGGCGACCGTCGTTTTGGCCTACATCGTCAAAGCCCTGATCGGTCTTCGCCCGACAGCTGAAGTCGAACGCATGGGTCTCGACATCAATGAACACGGTGAAGAAGGTTACGTCGAATAATCAGCCTAACTGGCAATCAAATCCACTTATATGAAACTCATCATCGCGATCATCAAACCCTTCAAACTTGAAGAGGTAAAAACCGCCCTGTCCGAAATCGGTGTCGAAGGCATGACCGTTACGGAAGTCAAAGGCTTCGGCCGCCAGAAAGGTCACACCGAAATCTATCGTGGCAGCGAATACACGGTCGATTTCCTCCCCAAGGTGAAGGTTGAAATCGTTGTAGGCGATTCGATCGTGCCGAAGGTCATCGAAGCCGTCGTCAAGGCCGCCAAAACCGGAAAGATCGGCGATGGCAAAGTCTTCGTCCTTCCCGTTGAAGAAGTCGTGCGCATCCGCACCGACGAACGCGGCGAAACCGCCGTCTAATTCAGGCACACGTCGCGTATCCAGAATACTGCGACGGATATTCTCAGAAAAAGGCCGGCCCATTTCGGGCCGGCCTTTTTATTGCTCAAATCGATTCAACCCACGTCACGACACGCTGGCCACCAACCAATCATTTCCGATAAATTAAACTGATCACCGTCTCAAATGTCGTAACCTTCACGCTACTGGACGATGGCTGCGTCGGCCAATATCCACCAACCTGACTCGCAGGAATGGAGATTTTATAGGGAGAAACCGTGCCAGTGAGTCCGAGCGACAAGTATTTGGTGAAAACCCACTCTGCCCCTAAAGACGCAACGTAGCTCCAATCCGTCTTTTTACCGGTGGGATAAGAATCATGACGTTGCTCGTTCGGACGGCCAGAATACCAGATATAGTAATCTGCCTCAAAATGCGAACGCGTTTGACTGCAAACCGCGCCGGCACTGGCGCGAAGCCGAAACTGATCACCAGCAGCAAAGGTGTACGAAGGAACAAGTGCGAGCCGAACCGTATCGTAATAAAAAACGTGGCGAGAATAATCAGGAAATGGAACAATCGAAACGAGTCCCGTAAACTTAGGGAAATCCATGTTGATTTCGGCCTTGGAATACTTGGTGAACCGCAAACCTAGATCCCAATTTTCATTAAATTGATAACCCACGTCGAGGCACACGACAGGCACCCTGTTTTTCGCATCCTTGCTCTTCAATTTTTCACCATAGGACGTGGTTAGGGCAAAGTCACCAGCTTTGACTTCCGCCAAACCACCACCTGCACTCACATAAAATCCTGGAATCTGCGCGAGCGCCGAAGAAGCCAGGATCGAAACAACCGCCATCAATTTTATAGTCTTCATAGTTCTATAAGGAGTCCCCTTTGCGAAATGCACACCAAACACCCCAGCGGAGTCAATCGAATTTACCATTCCACTAGTTCGGTGAAAAGGACCCGCCTTTAACCGTAAAAAAAGCCCGGCGATGAAGCCGGGCTTGAGAAGAGCGAAATCGGGCTGATGCTTAAACTTTCGCTGGGACTGCCGGTTTCTTTTCTGGCAAGGCGCGAGTGGCGACTTCCTGCTTCACGCGTTCGATGTACTGCGCAAACGGAATGACGCCTTCGTCGCCTTTGGCGCGACTGCGGACGCTGACGGCGAGCGCCTCGGCTTCCTTGGCGCCGAGCACAAGGGTGTACGGAATTTTTTCGATTTCGGCGCGGCGGATCTTGGCACCGAGTTTGTCGCTATGCTCGTCGAGCGTGGCGCGGAGCCCGGCGGCGCGGAGCTGCGCGAGTAAGTCGCGACCATAGTCGTTGACCTTGTCGCTGATCGGCACGAGGCGGATTTGCTCGGGCGCAAGCCACACGGGGAAATCGCCGGCAAAGTGCTCGATCAGCACGCCGCAGAAACGTTCCATAGAACCAAATGGTGCGCGATGGATCATTACCGGGCGATGGGCCTGGTTGTCAGCGCCGATGTAGGAGAGATCGAAGCGCACGGGCAGGTTGTAATCCACCTGCACGGTGCCGAGCTGCCATTCACGGCCGATCACATCCTTGATGACGAAGTCGATTTTCGGACCGTAGAACGCGGCCTCGCCGGGCTCTTCGGTGAACGGCACGCCGAGGGTTTTCGCGGCTTCGCGGCAGGCGTTTTCGGCTTTGTCCCAGTTTTCGGCTGTACCTGTGTACTTGTTCGAGTCGGGATCGCGCAGGCCAACGCGCACGCGGTAATCAGCCATGCCGAGCGTGGTGAGCACAATCTTCACGAGGGAGAGACAGCCGAGGACTTCGGCCGCAACCTGTTCCTCGGTACAAAAGAGATGCGCGTCGTCCTGCGTGAAGCCACGCACGCGGGTGAGGCCGTTGAGTTCACCCGATTGTTCCCAGCGATAAACGGTGCCGAATTCCGCGAGGCGCACCGGCAGATCGCGGTACGAGTGTGGCTGCGAGGCGAAGATCTTGATGTGGTGCGGGCAGTTCATCGGCTTGAGCATGAAGCCGTCGAGGAGCTTGCTCGGGTCCATGATGCGGTCTTGGCCGATCATTTCCTTACCGACACGGGTGTTTAGCTGGTCGGCGAATTGCGAGGAAACGGCTTCGAGGCGAGCGGTGAGCTCGGCGCAGCCGCAGCCTTCGGAGGCCATTTTGGCGAGTGCGTCAGGTTCGGCAAAAGCGGGGAACTGCGACTCCTTATAGTAGGGGAAGTGGCCTGAGGTTTTGTAGAGCGAAAGTTTGCCGATGTGCGGGGTAAAAACCTGCGAGTAGCCCTGCTTTTGCAGTTCAGCGAGGATGAAGCTTTGCAGTTCCTGGCGCAGGATCGAACCAGCCGGCGTCCACAAAATGAGGCCCTGGCCGACGTCTTCGTCGATGTGGAAAAGTTTCAAGTCGCGTCCGAGCTTGCGGTGGTCGCGGAGCTTGGCCTGTTCCTGGCGTTCGAGGTGTTGCGCGAGTTCTTCCTTGGACGCGAATGCAGTTCCGTAGATGCGCTGGAGCTGTTTATTTTTCTCGTCGCCGCGATGGTACGCACCGGCGATCGAGGTGAGCTTGAACGCTTTCAACTTAGACGAGTAACGCACGTGCGTGCCAGCGCAGAGGTCGATGAATTCGCCGTTCTGATAGAACGAGATTTTTTCACCTTCAGGAATGTCGGCGAGACGGCCGAGCTTGTAGCGCTCTTGGCCGATTTTCTTAATGATCTCGACGGCTTCCTCGCGGGAAACTTCTTTGCGGTAGAACGGTTGGTTCTCCTCGGCGATTTTTTTCATCTCCGCTTCGAGTTTCGTCAAATCGTCGTTGGTCAACTTGTGATCGAGATCGATGTCGTAGTAAAACCCAGTGTCGGTGGGCGGTCCGATATCGAGCTTCGCTTCGGGGAAAATGCGAAGGATTGCGGTGGCCAGCACGTGCGAGCACGAGTGCCGGATTTCTTCAAGCGGAGTCATAGCCATAATGTATAGGTGTTTTGGTCCTGCGTACGATTGCAGGGCCGGAAGGAAAACCTTAACGCATTAATAAGCCTCAGGTCACGGCGAAATTTAAATGCCCCGAGTTTACTGCAAACACCGTCAAACCCGGCTCACCCTACTTCGTCATTCCACGCAGGCCGCGCAAATCCACCACCACATCATACAATCCCGGCGGAGGTGGTTTCTCACCCGACACCATATGGTCAAGCGAACGACACGCCGGCTGCTCAGGTTTTGTCTCATAAAAATGGAGCTTCATGATCTCCTTTGGCACCCAGTCTGAATCCGTCGATAGCGAACCGAACTCATCCGTACACATCAACTTCACCGGCGCGATCGAAGGCGTCGGCGTGATGACGTAAACGCGCTGATCGCGAGACCGATCGAGCTTCGCCGATTCCTGCAGCACGAGCCGGTATTCCTTGCTCTGCGGCACCGCGATCAACTCGTAAGCCTGCATCCGCGCCATGTAAGCCGCCACAACGATCACCGTTAGACCCAACCCGAAACGTCCACGTTTCAAAAACGGAATTGCCTCACCCAATACTTCCGTCGCCGCTGCCGCAAAAATCAAAACTACGCCAGCCAGCGGATAAAGAGTGCGGTAACTCGACCACCGCTCTGAAGCTACCATATTAATGGCATAGGCTCCAATCGTAAGGATTGCGAACGCACCGAACCAAACCAACGCCTCCCTCCATCCCCGGCGTCGTCCGACCAGTAAGCCACCCGTCACAAGCAAAAGCCCTGTGGCTGCAACCGCGATGTGATACCAAGGGTCCGTCCGGCCCTGCAAATCATGCAGCACAAAAACCGCCAAAGCATTACTCAACGAGTTCTCCGCAAACCACACGAGCTTCCCCGGAAAGTCCGATTCAAAAGCGATTCGCTTCGACATCGGCAACAGGTCCATAGCGAAAGCCACACGAATCAAAACATACGCCATCAACAATGCCCCGCCCAAAACCAATAAGTGCTGAATCAATCTCAGTCGCGACGGTTGCTTCATCCACCCTCCTCGCTGCACCGCGCAAACCGCGACGAATACCAGGTAAAACAAACTACACGACTGGTAGGTCCACGCACTCACGATCACCATCGCGTTCGCCAATACATATAAACCCAACTGTTTGAGCCGGGACTTCGCCGGTAGGCGAAATGACATCTCTGCCACCACAAACGCCCCCATCGACAACAACGCAGCCACCGCATACGGCCACAAAATCCCCCAACTCACAATCACCTGCGCCGTCGGCACCAACGTCAACATGGCGCTCACACACGCCGCTGTGAGCAATGACCAACTAAACATCTGCACTAAAATTACGCACGTGCACGCCGAGAGCACACCGACCAAAACCGAACCCACCAGCCGCGCCCACGACAGATCTCTGACGTGATCAATGGTCTTGAATGATTTCTCAAGCAACCAGCCATAAACCGGCCGCGCATGAGAACCGCAGAATTTGACAATCTGAATCGGTTCCTCTCGCGCCTCGCGAACCACACCATAGTCATCGCGTAGACCAAAACTTGTCCAAATCGTGTTCCAATAGAGCCCGACCGGCAAAACCGTCAGAAATATAGCAGTCAAAAAAAGTAAGCAGCCACGCCCATACCGCCGGGCTGAATTTTCTGAACCAGCCACGGGCCTTTCTTCGAGTGGCTCGGTAACGATTTCCATCGCCCAACTCTTCCCCAGTAAAACCCACCGTCAAGATTTCTTCCTACCCGTTTTTTTGCACGCACCGTTGAGCAAACGCACTTCGCACTCGATCGACTCCGCTCTTTCTCCAACCTATTTTCATGCGCTGCCTAACCCTGCCGTTCATTGCGTTTACATTTTGTCTGGCGCTTGCCGCCAGCGCACAATCTGAAAACGCTCCCCTTGCCTATCTTACCCCCTCGCTTCCGATCGAGATCCGCGTCGCCGATCTCGTCTCCCGCCTTACTGTCGAGGAGAAGGCTAGCCTGATGATGAATGGTTCGGCAGGTGTGCCCCGCCTCGGCATTCCTAAATACGATTGGTGGAACGAAGCACTCCACGGCGTCGCCCGCGCCGGCGAGGCCACCGTTTTCCCGCAAGCCATCGGACTCGCCGCCATGTGGGATGAGGACTTCATGCTCAAGGTCGCCGACACGATCAGCACCGAGGCTCGCGCCAAATACCACGACGCGATTCGGCAAAACAAACACGCACAATATTACGGTATTACGTTCTGGACGCCCAACATTAACATCTTCCGTGATCCGCGCTGGGGCCGCGGTCAGGAAACCTACGGCGAAGATCCTTTTCTCACCGCACGCCTCGGCGTTGCTTTCGTGCGTGGACTTCAGGGCAACGACCCACACTTCCTAAAAACCGCCGCCTGCGCAAAACACTTTGCCGTCCACAGCGGCCCGGAGTCATTGCGCCACAACTTCGACGCCGCGCCCAGTGAAGCCGATTTTCACGACACCTACCTGCCCGCCTTCGAAGCGCTCGTGCGCGAAGCCCATGTCGAAACCGTCATGACCGCCTACAACGCGGTCTACGGCTACCCCTGCGCGATCAGCCCGCGTCTCTATGACATTCTCTATAACCAATGGCACTTCGACGGACATGTCGTCTCTGACTGCGGTGCCATTTATGATCTCTCGCGCAGCTACAAGGTCGCGCGCAACGACGCCGAGGCCGAGGCGCTCTCCGTCAAAGCCGGTCTTTGCCTGCGTTGCGGTGACGATAACCCCGCGCTCGCCGAAGCCGTGAGGAGCGGCTTCATCACCGAGTCCGAAATCAACCTGCGCCTCGGACAACTTCTGCGCACGTTGTTCCGGCTTGGTTTCTTCGATCCCGCCGAAAACGTTCCGTATTCAAAAATCCCTTTCACCGAAAACAATTCGCCCGCCCACGCAACGCTCGCACTCGAGGCCGCCCAGAAGTCCATCGTCCTTCTAAAAAACGACGGCACGCTCCCTCTTCACGCCAACAAACTCAAACGCGTCGCCGTGATCGGCCCCAACGCCGACTCGCTCGCCGCGCTCCTCGGCAACTACAACGGAACACCTTCCGCCCCCGTCACCGTGCTCGCCGGTCTGAAAGCCGCTCTAGGCGAACAGGTCGCCATCGACTACACCAGTGGTTGTGATTATGTTGGCACCGATTCCTCGCTTGCCGCCATCTCACGCACCAATCTCTCCAGCGGCGAATACACCGGTCTGAATGGCGAATATTTTGCCAACACTGATCTTTCCGGGGAACCCATCGCCCGCCACCGCGACCGCTCCGTGGATTTCAACTGGGCTAAAAAGAAGCTTCCAGCAAAAGTCCCCGCGCAAAATTTCTCCGCTCGCTGGAGCGGCTGGCTGCTCACCGGACTGGGAGGCGATTACCAGCTTTCCATCGAAGCCAGCGGCGGCTTCCGCCTCACCATCGGCGACGAACTGTTGATCGATGCGTGGACGCCCGGTGCCAAAACCCAAACCATCACCCACCACCTTCCCGAGACGGCGCGCCTGCCCATCCGAGTTGAATTTTTCCACAACGACGGCCCTGCCAAACTCGCCCTCAAATGGACCGTGCCCAGCGCGACCTCTGGCTTTGCCGAAGCCATCGCCAAAGCCAAATCAGCTGACGCCGTTATCTTC
>JAYTWC010000665.1:0-4076 GCA_043743635.1 Verrucomicrobiota bacterium
CCCACGCTTTTCGACCTCCGCACTTACAGCGGCAGCGCCGACCTCTTCTACGTCTACACCTCCGAACGCGACATCCTCGGCGGTTACCGTATAAGAATAACGGATACAACCAACGGCACCCGCAGCTACGACCACGCCTTCACCCTCGGCACCTCAGGCAAACTTTTTCCAAAAATCAACGGCACCGCCCGCCTCGGCTACCAGTTCCGCGAAACCGACCGCGGTCACCTCGCCACACCGGGCGCTTCGCCATCAGGCTCAAACGACCACTACAACGCCTTTACCGCCTCCGCCACGGCGACCTGGACCATCACCCGCCGCTGGAACATGACCGGCCTCGTCTCACGCGATTTCTCAACGCTCGCCACTGACATCAACGTCGATACCACCGCCGCCATGCTCGACGTCAACTTCGCCGCAAAAGCAAAACTCTCTCTGTTTGCTGGTGTCGGCGGCGGACACATGCGCTTCCTCGGTGCCGCGAGCAACGGCCGCACTGACACCTACGTCACCGGCCACGCCGGCGTTAACTACACGTTAAACGACCACTTCAAAATCACGCTCAGTGGCCTCTGGTATAAAAACTGGTCATTACTGGACCGTGCGGATTACGTTCGTCGCACGATTTCATTGATTGTCTCCTCGCGCTGGTAAACACTGCCTGCCGTCATATGAGCCGATTTAGGACACCCCTCGTCTGGTGCGCGAGCCTGCTGGCCACGCTTGTTGCTTTCACCTTCGCTTCACGCGCCGAGTCCGCTACCCCGACCTCCGCCCGCCCCACGCTCTCCTACACCATCGCGCTCACCGACCGCCTGCGCATCACCGTTTACCAAGAGGAAGACCTCTCCGTCATCGCCCGCGTCGATGCCAAAGGTACGGTCAATCTCCCGCTCGCCGGCGAAGTTCAAGTCTACGGCAAAACCGTCAGCGAGGCACAAAAAATCATCGAGTCATCCTACCGCTCCGGCCGCTTCCTGAAAAACCCGCAGGTCACCATCAACATTGAAGAATACGCGCCCCGCGAAGTTTCCATCCAGGGCATGGTTAGAAACCCCGGTCGTTATCCGCTTCCCATCGAGGCCACTCTGACCGTCCTCGAACTCGTCACCAAAGCCGGCGGCCTCACCGACACTGCCAAGGGCACCGCCATCACCGTCACACGAATCACACCCGAAGGAAAAAAATCCGTCTTCAACATCGACGTTGAAAGCCTCATCAAAGGTCGTGACCGCGCCAAGGCGACCGACGACTCCCTCATCCTTCTGCCCGGAGACATCGTCTACGTGCCAGAACGCATCATCTAAAAACCCTGAACCCATGTCCGAAGCGTCGCTGAAAAACCCGTCCGCCGGCTCATCGCATCAAGGGGATAACCTTACCGAGCGAAAAACGCTCCGTGATTACGTCATCATTCTCCGCGAACGTCTCTGGATCGCGCTCCCGCTCGCCCTGATCGTCTCGATTGGACTCGGCTACTACAAAGCCCGCGAAAAGCCTCAGTACGCAAGCCAGGCGACGATGCAGATCGAAAAACCCGAACGTGTCGTTACGAGCCAAGAAGTCGTCGACCAGAGCGTGAATACCGACGCCGATTTTAATACCTACCTTCAAATTCTCCGCAGCACCAAACTGAAAAAGAAGGTCGTCGATTCGTTTACTCCTGCCGAAATCAAGATTTTGCAGCGCCCGTATCTGACCGGACTCAAACCAGGCGAAACGCCCCCATCCGCTGGCAGTACCTTCGCCACACCACAAGCAAGGGCCATACGAAACAGTTTTCTGATCGAAATCCCGGCCGTCCACCGCGACCCCGAAGGCGCTGCACTGATCGCCAACCGCTACGTCGACCAGTTCATGCAGTACATGCTCGACAGCGTTGGCGGCAAAAATGAATACGCCGTCGATTACCTGCGCGCCCGCGGTGAACAGGTCCGCAAAGAAGCCGAGGCCGCCGACCAAAAACTCCAGACCTACATGCGCGAGCACCACCTCGTCTCGCTCGACAGCAGCGTCAACATCGTCGCCGACCGCCTTAAATCCGTAAATGCTGCCCTCCAGACTTCACGCCTCGAACGCCTCAACCTCGAGGAAATGATGAAGCAAATCGACGAGTTCAAAACCGACTCGCGCAACCTTCTCGAAATCGGTTTCGTTGCCAGCCACAGCACCATTCCGGCCATTCGCGGACAACTCGCCGAACTCAACCGCCAGCAATCCGTCCTTGGTGAACGCTACCTCGAGCGCCACCCCAAGATGATCGACCTCGCCAACGCGATCGCCTCCACCCAGGAACAGCTCGCCAGAGCCATAGATCTCGCCATCGCCGATCTCCGCGCCTCTCTCGACAAAGCCCGCGCCAACGAAAAAAATCTCGAAACCGAATACGCCACTAACGAACGCGAACAAATGCGCCTGCGTGATCTGGCCATCGATTTCAAGAGCCTCGAGAACCAGGCAACCGTTGCAAAAAGCAATTACTCCCAAATCCTTGACCGACTCAGTCAGACCACAACCAGTCGCGGGGTGGAAAAAATCCCCGTCCGCATCCTCGACCTCGGCACCGTACCCGGCAGCCCCTTTTCCCCCGACCTCGGCAGCATCGTCCGCACCTCGATCACCTTCGGACTCTTGGTCTTTTTCGGTGTCGCCATCGGCCTGAGCTTCATTGACGACCGCATCAAGAGCGCATGGGACGTCGAATCCTTCATCGGCGTTCCACTCCTCGGCATCGTCCCCGACCTCGCCAACTTGAAAGACGACGGCAAATACTCCCTCGTCCTCAACAACAGCGAAGCTCCCGGCGTCGAATCGTTCCTCAGTGTTTACAGCTCGGTCAAAATCCATTCCAAGCTCGACTACCCCAAGGCGCTCCTCGTCACCAGCACCATCCCCGGCGAAGGCAAAACCCTTGTCTCGTGCAACGTCGCCGCCAGCTTCGCCCGCCACGGCCGCAAAACCCTGCTCGTCGATTGCGATCTGCGACGGCCCATGCTTCACCGCCACTATAACCAACCCAATGAGGCAGGTATCATCGCCTGGTTCGACAAAGGCGCCTCCTTCGAAGGCGACATCTCGAAACACCCCAACCTCGGCATCTCCAAACTCGGCGATAATCTCTTTCTCCTCTGCTCCGGCGGCCGGTCAAAAAGCCCCACCCAACTCCTCGAAAGTCCCGCCTTTTCCAAGCTCATCGAAGGCCTGAAAAAACAGTACGACCTCATTGTCATGGATACGCCGCCCATGGGTGCCGTCACCGACGCCCAGCTGATCGCCGACCGTGCCGACGAAATTATCTACGTCTGCCGTTTCGGCAAAGCCGTCCGCAAACACATCCGCCTCTACATCCGCGCGCTCCACAACGGCAAAAACGAAATTCTCGGCATCGTTCTCAACGGCCTCTCCACCCGCCGCATCGAGTACTACTCGAACTATCGCTACTACCGGAGCTACAAAAAATACTACGGCACCCAGAGCTGAGGAACCAATTAATTAAACCACCGATGTCCACTGATGGTCACTGATGCAATGCCATCGTAATTCCTCAATCAGTGCCCATCAGTGAACATCAGTGGTTAAAAAATTCCGTCGTCCGAATTAGCGTTCATTAGCGGTTAAAATTCTCCTCCTCCCGCCCCGTGCTCTCCGCCTTTCTCCCAAAAGATTTCGATTCCAAAAAACCCGTCGCCCTCATCGCCGGGCAAGGCATCTACCCTATCCTGATCGCCAACGCCATCCGTCGCGCCGGCCTGCCGCTGCGCCTGATCGCCTTCGACGAAGAAACTCGCCCCGACCTGATCGCCTCCGTGCCCGAAACGGAACGCCGAACTCTTCTCGTGGGACAACTCGGCAAAGCCCTCAAAACCCTCGAACAATTTCAAGTCGGCTACGCCATCATGGCCGGCCAGATCACCCCGCGCCGCCTCTTCAAAGGCCTTCACCCCGATCTCAAAGCCGCCCGCATTCTCTTTTCCCTCAAACGCCGAAACGCCGAAACGATCTTCGGCGCCCTCGTCGCCGAAATCGAAAAACTCGGTATCCACATGTTGGATGCACGCAGCTTCATCGACGATCAC
>JAYTWC010000666.1:0-1798 GCA_043743635.1 Verrucomicrobiota bacterium
TGAGCCGCTTTCGCCGCCTTCAGCAAACTTCCCAGTCGCGAAACTTCACGCTCAAACACCACGACATTGAGCGTTAAATAAGCCCGAACCTTTCGTTTGTGGCAAATTGCCACGATCTTCGGCAGATCACGCATCGTAAAATTCTTCGCCGCCGCCCGCATGTTAAACCCGCGCACCCCAAAGTAGATCGCGTCTGCTCCGGCATCGAGCGAAGCATCAAGACTTTTCCAGTCTCCAGCAGGAGCAAGTAATTCGGGAATCAAGGTCTTCTTCATGGCTATTCCCTCACTCTGCCGCCTCAGGCCTCCGCGACAATATTTGTTTCAAGCCACACGAATAGTGCATAAGCTCGAAGCTGACTTAACAGACCTAATAAAACCTGCTCGAACAGCTGGTATTTCAACGAAAACTACACCACGTTAATAGGTAATTGGTAAATTTGATGATCAAATGCATACTGCCTCGAATTGCATAACTCGATAAGGGCAATCCGCCGATGATTTCAAAAATCGCCCCACAAGCTTGAGCTAATGCATCCTTCGCCTGCTATAGCCAACACTTACCTCCAAACATCAAACCCCTTACGCGGCTTCACGCGTTATGGTTTCTGTTTCTTATGCCTTTTGCTTTTGCTGCTGGTGGGGTCGCTTTGTAGTTTTGCCCAGTCAACTCCAACCGACAATCGTCGCCCTTCCGTTCTAACGCTCCATTCCTACACGTCCAATGACTGGTGCGACGGGCTGCAGGCGGGCATTAACCATGTGCTCCTCGACCCACTTCTCGTCGATATGTACGTCGACCACATGGATTCCAGAAAGGTCGATACACCGGAATATTTGGAAATCTTTTCTCGGATTCTGGACATAAAATATCGCAACATCCATTTCGATCTCATCATCGCCTGCGACGACAACGCCTATAAATTTGCCAATCAATACCGGCAAACACTCTGGCCCGCTACCCCCGTCGTCTTTTGCGGGGTCAACGAATTCCGACCGCAAGAATTTGCGACCCATGAAAACCTCACCGGTATATCCGAAAACAACGATCTTCGCCCCCTTGCAAACGCGTTGCCGCAAATCGTTCCCGGCCTAAAAACGCTTTTCATCGTGCGCGATGCGTCGATGTACGCACGGGATACGTTGCCACACTTGCTTGAAGCCCTGCACGAGGTCACGCCCCGCCTGCAGATCCAATATTTGGATACAACGCTGACGGCCGAAGAGCTCACCCAACGCTTAACCCTAGCCCCTCCTGATTCAGCCGTCTTTTTTCTCTGTTTTTGGGAGGACAAAACCAGCCGCTACATCAGCACGAACGAAGCGCGTCGCATTCTTTCCCACTGTGCAGTACCTGTTTTCACAACACAGCAGAACCTGATTGGATACGGCGCCATGGGTGGCACCTATGTGGATGCGTTTGATCACGGTGCCGCCGCAGCCGAGATCGCCCGACGCGTCATCGCTGGAACTCCCATCTCTGCCATACCAGCCGCAATCGGACCAGCCCGCCGAATCACTTTTGATTATGCGCTGCTTGAACATTTCCACGTCAAACCAGCCGCCCTCCCCGCCGAAAGCGCGATCGTCAACGAGCCTTTTTCGTTTTACCGCAAATATCGGGCGCTCGTTTGGGCCACGATCAGCACGATCACCATATTAGCCACTCTCGTTTGTTTGCTCGTGATCAATGTCCTCCAACGTCGTCGAGCCGTCGCACGATTAACCGAGAGCGAAGAAAAGTTCTCTCGAGCTTTCAACGACTCTCCCGTCAGCATGGCGATTCGCGATCTCGAAAC
>JAYTWC010000667.1:0-3328 GCA_043743635.1 Verrucomicrobiota bacterium
CGGATGACGTTGCCGGTGAGCGGATCGAATTCGGAGAGAGCCTCGATTTCGTCGCCGAAAAATTCGACGCGCAGGCCTTGTTCGAGATACGCCGGCATGATGTCGACGACGTCGCCGCGCACGCGGAAACGGCCGGGCTTCAACTCGTAGTCGTTGCGGTCGTAAAGATTGTCGACGAGGCGTTCGAGGAGTTTGTTGCGCCCGATCGAGGGGCCGCGACGGAGCTGGATGCGCAGTTCGGTGAAGTCCTCGGGCGAACCCAGTCCGTAGATGCAAGAGACGCTGGCGATCACGATCACGTCGCGGCGCGAGACGAGGGAGCTGGTGGCGGCGATGCGGAGGCGCTCGATGTCCTCGTTGATGGAGGAGTCTTTCTCGATGTAGGTGTCGCTCGACGCGATGTAGGCCTCGGGCTGGTAGTAGTCGTAGTAGCTGACGAAATATTCGACAGCGTTTTGCGGGAAAAAGTTTTTAAACTCCGAGTAGAGCTGGGCGGCGAGCGTCTTATTGTGCGAGATGATCAGGGTGGGGCGTTCGCAACGGGCGATGACGTTGGCCATCGTGAAGGTTTTACCCGAACCAGTGACGCCGAGGAGGGTCTGGTGCTTGTTTCCGGCTTGGATGGAGCAGATCAGTTTTTCAATTGCCTCGGGTTGGTCGCCAGTCGGCTGATAATCGGCCTGGAGTTTGAAAAGCATTGTCGAACACGGAAACCAACTCGCCGGGAAAGTCACTCGCAACCGACGCGAAGTGTGCGGCGGTCGGTTGATGGGGTTTGTAAAATTCGCCTTAAAAAGGGGTGGCAATGCTCCATGAACTTGTTAAATATTACTGTCAGATTCCAATTAAATGGAACTTCCCTCACATCACCTCTAACAATTCGGAACTATCAGTATCACTTTGGTTTGGCCGTCATACCAAGCGGCCAATTCATTCGCCCCACACACTCGGTCTGATTCCTCAGATCTGACGCTTAATACACACCACCTACAGCATTGTTTTGTGAAGTCAGTTGCCAGTACCTAACCAAACCCGACAACACTATGTCTAAGAACCAACCGATAGCATTATCACCGTGGCTGCGATACGTCGCCGCCATGTGCGTCCTGCCAGCGGCCGTTGCATTGCGCGTATCTGCGCAAGGCGCTGCGGCACCGGAAAAAAAGATCCCCGTCGAAAATGCACCAGCGGCCCCTGCGGCTGCAGCTGAAAACGACGAGTTACTTGTCCTTTCTCCTTTCACGGTCTCCACCAAGCAGGATATCGGTTACCGCGCGTCCAGCACGCTGGCCGGCAGCCGATTGAATTCCAAGATTGATGACCTCGCCGCTCCGATCACCGTTGTTACTAAGCAACAGTTAGAGGACACCGGTTCGCGCGATCACAACGATGTTTTCCTGTACGAAGCCAACACGGAAGGCTCGATGAACTACACCAAAGTGCAGATCGATCGCAGCAGTTTGAAGGACAACGTCGGTGGTACGGCAACCAACGGTATTGGTGCAAACACCTCTCAGACCGCCAATCGTATCCGTGGTCTCGTGAATGCCGACATGACGTGGAATTACTACTACTCGATTCAGCGCGTACGTGGCGATGTCTACAATGCGGATTCGCTCGAAATCAGCCGTGGTCCTAACTCGATTCTTGCTGGTTTGGGTAGCCCTTCCGGTATCGTCAACCAATCGCTCTCCTTCGCTCATGTGAACACCGATACGAATCAGGTGAATCTAGCGATTGGCAGCTTTGGCTCAAATCGAGTCAGTCTTTCTTCGAACCAGACCTTGTTGAAAGACAAACTGGCGATCTATGTCGCCGCTCTTTATGACGACCGCCGTTTCGAACGGAAACCGTCTTATGATATTTCCCGTCGTCAGACAGGTGGCTTTACTTTCAAACCAACCACCAAAACCACGATCAAGGGCTTTATCGAAAATTATTCCAATAGCGCTCGTTTGCCTAACGCGATGACGCCGATTGACGGTGTTACGTCTTGGTTGAACGGTGGCCGGCCAACTTGGGATCCGTTGACCAAGCAGGTTACCTTCTTGGATACGGGAGTGACCTCGGCACCTTATCTCAATTTCGGCACGCAGCAGGTTGCGACGAATGCATTTAATTCTGCTCTAGTTCGCATCAATGGTGACTCGATCCTTACCGACCGTCGCTCGACCTTGTTCGTGCCGGGTATGGGCATTGTGAGCGGCGCTCGCGCCACGCGTGAGATTAACCCAGATGGTTCGTTCTTCTGGACGCAGTCCCAGGCAACCGTCTTCAACATCTATGGCAATGCCAGTGTTCCAGGAACGGCTTTGAACACCGCTGCTGTTAGCGGCACCATCAATGGCACCACGGGTGTGCCCACCTATCCGACGTTGGGTATGGCTGCTGGTTCGCCTTATGATATCTGGAGCCGCCGTCTTACGAGTTCTGCTGCGGCTCCTGCCCCTGCTGCCTACGATTTCATCGGCTCCGGTGCTTATATTGCGCCGGCGGTTAGCAACAAAAGCATCTATGATTGGAGAAAGATTAATATTGCCGCCACCAACCATGGTGAAATGCGGAACTCCACCTATAATCTTGAATTTGAACAACAGCTAACGCCTGACTTGTACTTTGCGACTGGTTGGTTCCGTCAAGACTTGGACTCGTTGGAAAATTATCCAATGAGCCAGACAACCGCGCAGACTATTTTTATTGATACCAACAAGAATCTGCCGAGCGGTCAGAGTAACCCGAACTACTTGCGCCCCTACGTCGAATCACAGGATCCTGATACTGCGCGGACACCGGAAAGTAGCGAGGTTGCTCGCGCCATGTTGGCGTACAATCTTGATTTCACCAAGAAAGATGGTTGGTCCAAGTGGCTGGGTCGTCATAAGATCCTTGGCTTTGCCCAACATTGGGAGGACATCCAAACCCAGATGCGCTATCGTATCGATTTTACCGATCCGAGTGATCCGCGCTTTGTGACGCCGACGGTTGCCCTCGGTGGTACGGGTGGTCAAGCCGCTCGCGTGGCTGGTTATCACTTTGCCAACACCGGTGGTGAAACGCGTCAGGCTTATTATATTGGTAATGCGATTGGTAGCAGCAGCAGTGTTGTCACGGCTGCACCTTCGACGCTCGTTGGTAATCCTGCAACAGGAACGATCGAGTCATCAACGGTTACCGCCTATAACTACGCGACAGGTGCATGGGAGCAGGCTCCCGTTTCCTACGCCGCCGAACTCCTTGATGCAGGTGGCGGCTTCCAGCGCTTCCAGCGCACCGTGAGCACATTCAATCTCACCGCCCAAAGCTATTGGTGGAATGATCGCATCATAAC
>JAYTWC010000668.1:0-2770 GCA_043743635.1 Verrucomicrobiota bacterium
CCAGACATTCTCAAAACGCCCTCTGCCCGCTGGTGTCGAACCACCCGCACACGACCTCGAATACTACAAACAATTCCGCCTCGTTCCCACGCTCGGCACGGACGGCGCGTAACCAGCATCGCCGATGAAGAAAATATTCTCAAATCTGCTATTGGGCTTACTCCTTTGCTCATGGTTAAGCGCAGCCGATACGCCCGCCCTGCCTTTCGTTAGCCCGATCTTCGGCGATCACATGGTTCTCCAGCGCAACAAACCAAACCGCATTTGGGGCTGGGCAAACCCGCGCACTGAAATTCGTATCGAAATCGCAGGCCAGAGCGCGAAAGCGATCACCGCACCCGATGGACGCTGGCAGGCTGAATTCACACCGCCGCCCGTCGGCGGTCCCTACGTTTTAAAAATCGATGGAGCAGCCCATGTCGAATTGACCGACATCCTCGTTGGCGACGTCTGGCTGTGCAGCGGCCAGTCGAACATGGAACTAGGACTAACTCGCGCCCGCAACGGCGTCGCTGAAGCGCAGGCGGCGAATCACCCCGGCATTCGTCTCTTTCGCGTCAGTCCAAAATGCGCCTACCAGCCCGCCTCCGTGCCACAAGGAAAATGGCGCGTCTGCACGCCCGAAGCCTTCACGAGCGAAGGCGATTTTTCAGCCGTCGCCTATTATTTTGCCCGCAAGATCCACGCCGACACCGGTGTACCCATCGGCCTGATACAAAGCGCCGTCGGCGGAACACCGGCGGAGTCGTGGACGAGCCCCGAATCCCTGCGCAAGATGCCCGACTTCATGCCGGCGCTTGATGAGATTGCCCGTCTGAAATCGCTCGGAGGCGAGCAATACGGTAACTACATCAGCCACTGGTACGATGAGTTTGATCGCGGCCAGAAGGAAAATTGGAGCGCCGAAAACCTCGACGATTCCGCATGGAAACCGACTGCACTCAAAACCGTCTTTGCCGATCTTGGCGTGCCAGAATCTCCCGCGGTTTGCTGGCTTCGCAAGGACATCATGCTTCCCGATCCTTTGCCCGCAGGCAAAGCCAGGATCCTGCTCGGCGTAGTCGAGAAGATGGACACCGTTTACCTTAACAACCGTTTTGTTGGTGCAAGTTCCTGGGTCGAAAATCCCCGCGCCTACGCAATCGGTGACGGCGTGCTCCGCCCCGGCAAGAACCAGCTCACGATCCGTGTTTTGAAAACCAAGCCCAACGGCGGCTTCACCCATCCCGCCACCGACTTGAAGATCGTCCTCGGCGATGGCACCGTTATAGCGCTAGACAGTGGTTGGAAAGGAATGCTCAGCGTCGATGCCCGCGCGCCTCACCCGCTGCCACTCGGCTACGAAAACTATCCGACCATGCCCTCGGTACTCTATTTGGGAATGATCCTCCCACTCACCCCGCTCGCGCTGACCGGCGCGCTCTGGTATCAGGGCGAAGCCAATTGGGCCAAGCCCCTGCAATATCGCACGCTCCTGCCCACGATGATCGCCGACTGGCGCGCCGCCTTCGCGCAGGGTGACTTCCCCTTCTACATCGTCGGCCTCCCCGCCTTCAACCCCCGCCAAGCCGAACCACCCGCCACCGCTGATGGCTGGACTCAGATTCGCGACGCTCAGGCCTTCACCGCTCAAACCGTGATCAATTCCGGCCTCGCCACCATCGTCGATACTGGCGACGCCAACGACATCCATCCGACCGAAAAACAACCCGTGGGCGAACGACTGGCGCTTCTCGCGCTCAAGGCCGTTTACGGTAAAACCATTGCCTGCTCAGGCCCGACCTTCGAAAAACTCGAATCGCTGCCCGGCGGTTTGCGTATCCATTTTTCTCACACGGACGGCGGTCTCGTCTGCAAAGGCGAAAACCTCGGCGAATTCGCGATCGCTGGTGCCGATCATGTCTGGCACTGGGCCGAAGCGAAAATCGAAGGCAACACCGTAGTCGTCGCCTCCGCGAAAGTATCGAGTCCTCTCGCCGTGCGCTACGCGTGGCAGGCCAATCCACTCGCCACGCTCTACAACGGCGTGGGCCTTCCCGCCGTGCCTTTCCACACTGACAAGTAATCGCGAAAAAACATTTTTAAAAAACACCATGTTCACCCGCTCCTTTCTCTCCGCCGCCGCTTTCGCCGGAGCAACCACGCTCTCACTTGCCGCCCAGCCCACCCCTGTCTCTTTTGACTGGTTTGAGTACACCGGTCGCGACGCCGTTTTCGAGACACCTCTGCCCGCCGGGCACTACCGCAATCCCATCCTTGCCGGCTACTATCCCGACCCGAGCATCTGCCGGGTCGGCGATGACTATTACCTCGTTAATTCCACCTTCTCGCATTTCCCAGGCATCCCGATCTTCCATAGCCGCGATCTCGTAAACTGGCAACAACTCGGCCACGTGATCGACCGCCCCACTCAACTCAAGTACGAGGGCCAAACGCTCAATCAAGGCCTTTACGCACCGGCCCTCAACCACCACCAAGGAGTATTTTATCTCATCTGCACGATGATTGGCTCAGGCGGAAATTTTCTCGTAACCGCCACCGACCCGGCCGGTCCGTGGTCCGATCCCATCTGGCTCGGCTTCGACGGCATCGATCCTTCGATCTTTTTCGACGACAATGGCCGCGCTTGGATCGTCAACAACGGCAACCCGCCCGACAACAAGCCTCTCTACCAAGGCCACAGAGCCATTTGGATTCAAGAGTTCGACTTTGCCGCAAAAAAACTCATCGGGCCGCGCTCAATCATCGTCAATGGCGGCGTCGATCTCGC
>JAYTWC010000669.1:0-4284 GCA_043743635.1 Verrucomicrobiota bacterium
AGTGATCCGGCTTGGCGCCACCGGGCGAACGAATTCGAAGCGTTGGAGCGAACCTTCGTGCTAGCTGCACCGCTGATTCATGTGGACCCAGAAACGACCATCAAGGGAATCAAGCTGCGCGAGTATTACAGTCTTCATCTCTACAACGCGCTGACACCAGGCCATGCCAACAGCATTCCGCTGCCGGAGGAATTGCCCGATGCCACGTATCAATTCACCTGCGAGTTCGGTGGGCTAACCAAGACGTTACTCCTAATGCCCGACGCGTTGTTGCCCTATCTCACGCAGAAGCAAAAAGACGAAATGGCCGTTACCATTTCAAAATGGGCGCATCATCGTACGACGCAGAACAACTGGCGGCTCTTCAATATCTGCGCACTCTCTTTCCTGAAGAAGAATGGTTATGCCATCGATGACGCTTTGCTGAAGAATCATCTAATGTGGATTGCCTCCTACCACGCGGGGAACGGGTGGTATCTTGAGCAAAGCTACAACTATTACACCATCAGTCTTTTTGTCGCCTATGGAACCGTTTGGAACCGAACCTTCGGCGACGAACATTATCCGGAAATCGCCAATGTTCTGGAGAGAAGCTTCCAGGAGTTAATGACGACCTACCCGAACTTTTTCGGACGGGATGGCTATATCAATATGTGGGCGAGAAGCATCTGCTATCGACTCTGGATCTCAGGCGGCTTCCCCGTTTCGTCGATGCTGCGATCCCCAGGAATGGATCCCGGCTGGGCACGCCGACTCTGCTCAGGTTCGCTCCTCCAGTTCACAACCAGAGAAGACTTCTTTCACAACGACATCCCGAGCCTCGGCTTTTACGGTCACAGAGAATTCGCGATCCAGAGCTATAGCTGTGCGGCCAGCCCGTTCATCATGTTTCTGCCGTTTATCGCTTTGGCCCTACCGGAAGATTCCCCTTTCTGGACGGCCAAGGAAAATAACGGCATGTGGGAAAACCTAGGGACAGGCTCAAAAAGGACCGTGCTGGAAAAGCCCGGCATCGTCCTCGTCAATCACGGCAGCACTGGCACCTCGGAGATCATCTCGGGCAAGGTCTATGATGATGACCACAACTATTCAAAAATCTCCTTCAACACTCATTTCCCGTGGGAAGACCACAACCCCGTGGGCGGCACTTCCCAAGAATACAGTTTCAAGAGCCTCGACCCGCGAGATCTGAGTGGAGTTGATATCAACTTCTACCTCACCGGACGATCGGTCGACAACAAGGCCGCCAAAGATGCCTCGTACGTCACATCGCAAAGCATCCTCTTCAACGGAATCAGGCACGGCGTGCTTTATCGGCAACTCATCATGCGCAAGCCTCCGAATAATGGTGTCGGTTATATCATCGATCTCGCGGAAATAACGGTGCCCGGCGGAGTCATCCGAGTCGATCGATGCAGGCTCGGTTTTGAGCACGAATTGACACTAGGCCACTACGGCCTGCCGCATGTCGATGGCGTTCCTGCAAAAGTAAAACCTTTTGAAAGCGGTAAAACAAAAGGGCTCATCGCTTCCATTGCGGGCCGAAAAACCGCACTCATCGCTTATAACGGTTGGGATCGATTAGATACGCTCGTCCATCAAGGCTACAACGCTGAGTCCGAAGAAAGCACCGTCCTCTTTGCTTATCGTAAGCGAACCGACAAAAACCCCGCCATGGAATTGATGATCACGGTCATGTTGCACAAGACCGATGATACTCAGTGGACCCAGGACGAGCTCTCTCTTTTGAAGGCCGTGAAGATCATGGATGTTACGCCCTCTGGTTCGGTTCTTGGAGCCGAAATCACTTTGAACAACGAAACGACCTATCTGGTCGATTTCAAAGACATCGACGGTTACAAATCCTGCTAACCAACTCCCTCGTACTAATTTCGCCCGGAACGGAATATCGACGCATATTCCGCGACCGGGCGACGTGAAACTTTCAGAAACACCCAGCCGCGTTAGGGCGTGGCACCAGGTGAATTCAGACTGCGCTTCTTTTTTGCCGGTTCGATCGTGGTATTTTTAAAACGGACGTCGGCGGCGCTCGTCACTACCTCCGCCGTCTCCACCCCTTTGAACGTGCAATTCACGAACTCAAGACCATCCACAACGGCACCGGGAAAACCCACGATCCACAGCACCCGTGGACTCGACTCGCTGGTTATATTTTCCAAATGCACGTTGCGCACGACCGGCTTGTACGGGCCATTCGCACCCTCCGCATAGAGGAAATCCACGGTAACGATTGCCTCGGCCACACGACCGATCTGCACATTGCGCGCGAAAACATTTTCCAGCACGCCGCCGCGCTGCGCGTTTGATTTAAAGCGAAATGCCCGGTCGAGACTCGGGCTGTCCATGCGGCAATTTTCAACAAACACATTGCGCACATCGCCTGCGACCTCACTCCCAAGCACAACGCCACCATGGCCATCCTTCATAAAACAATCGCGGATAATAATATTCTCGCAAGGAATCCCAACGCGGCGCCCGTCATCGTTGATGCCCGATTTGATCGCGATGCAATCGTCACCCGTATCGAACAAACAGTTTTCAATTAACACATCACGGCACGAATCAGGATCGCAGCCATCGTTGTTTGGCCCGTGGGTTTCGATCTTCAGATTACGAACCGTTACATTGATGCAATAAACCGGATTAATTTCCCAATTGGGCGAGTTATTAATTGTAAGTCCATCGATTAGCACATTACGGCAACGCACTGGCTGAACGAAATTAGGACGATGATATTGACTTGCCCCGAGCACACGTTCTTTCACCGGCACACCACGCTTCACCAGATCATCAAGATATTTGCCGCTCGCCTGGCCTTCGGCGGCTTTCTTACCCCGCTTCGTCCAGCTCCACCAATTTTCCATCGACGCACCCCCGTCCAGCGTACCTTTGCCGGTGACTGCGATATTCTCCTGCTCAAAAGCATAAATGAGCGGCGAATAATTGAAACATTCGATACCGCCAATTCGGGTGAAAACAACCGGGAGGTATTTCTGCGTATCCGGATTGAACTTCAGCGTGGCGCCTTCGCTGACGTACAGATTCACATTGCTCAAAAGGTGAATGGCTCCTGTGTGCCAAACACCCGCCGGCACGACCACACGCCCGCCACCTGCCTTGTTACATTCCACGATCGCTCGGTAAATCGCATCCGTGCAATCCGGGCCGCCCGCCACCGCGCCAAATTTTGAGATTTCAAAATCACACGCTGGAAATTCCGGCGCTTTGATGCGACTGAGAATCGAGGCCATTGTATCCCAGCCAACTTCAGCAGGACCAGCTGCGGTCACGTGAGCGATCGTCAAAAATAGAAACGCCAAAACGCTCAAAAACAATTGTGCAGATTTTTGATTCATAATTTTAAACTCCGACAACGAACTGTGAGAAATCGGCCACATCGGCCAGAGTCGCATTCGACGTCGTCGAAGCAAACAAGCCAACTTTCCCACCCACCCATTTACTGGAAAGCGCCTGAAATGGTTCGCCAACTCTATTAAAGATGACGCCATCAACGCTGCTTTCAAAACACGCAATGGCACCGGCCGTTACCCGCACACGCAGGAAAACAACACTGCCGAGAACGGAACTGCAATGGATGATCTGTTCAGCCGCGCCGTTTTGAGCATCCCTGCATTTCACCTTCAGCAACTTGACCGCCCCATGTTCACGTCGCAGCCCGAGCCAGGAATAATCATAACCAAATACAATCAGCCCAGCCATGGCTCCGTCGGTCGCCGCTGAAATTTCGAGTCTTACCGTGACAACAAACTCGGGCGCTGGGAATTTCTGCATCAAAATCCCTGGAGCGATCCAAAGGTTTTTCTCCACAGCACACGGCAGACATCTGAGACGCAGGTGTCCCTGCTTTTCTGTCAGCGAAGACCATTCAGGACGGGGATTCGCCTGCCATTGCCACTGCAAACCAAGCGTCGGACCTGAAAAATCGTCAGAGGTCGCAGGGACGGAGATCGGCTGAGACGGAAGCACCGGTTTGCGATACACGCTCACGGGCTGACCTTTCCCATCGTTATCCGGATCTTCACCGATCACCGGCCAACCGTCCGCCAACCAACGCATCGGCTGTAAATGGACCACACGCCCGTAGGCAGGCAGCTCTTGAAAATGAAAAAACCAATGCTCGCCCAACGGCGTATCAACCCAGGCGCCTTGGTGCGGTCCATTAGTTTTGGTCTCGCCTTTATCCATGACGTTTCTCGCCTCATACGGGCCATAAATATCCGTTGCACGGAAAACTGCCTGATA
>JAYTWC010000670.1:0-5333 GCA_043743635.1 Verrucomicrobiota bacterium
GCCGCTGTCACCGTTTCGTTCGCCAACACCACTTCGCGCACCGTTCAGGGAACCATCGACCTGCGTCTCGACGAGGACTTCGGAGCGGCGCCGTCCGTCATATCAACGCTGCCCATCACGCTCACTCCTGGTCAGGTGCAAACCATAACCACCTCTCTGGCACTCAATCGCTTTGGCTCCTTCACCCTCACGCCCGTACCGCATCTTGACGCCATCGCGTCTCCTCTGCCGGCGTGTTTCGTCGCAGCCGGCGTCTACACGCAGGCCCAAGCCCACCTCAATCTCGATACCACCTTCTGCGTGGGAGCGAACACTGGCCTGCACCACGGACGCGGACCGGCCGGCATGTTGCGCGCCTGCAGCGGTCCATCGACGAAGATTCTGGATGTCTACGCCAGCATGGGCGGCCGCTTGATTCGCGATTGGGACGCCGGAGATATATTCTGGTGGAAGACGATCGAGCCCGTGCAGGGACAGCCGCAATTTGCCAAGACCGACTTCGTCGTGAAGGCGATGTATGATCGCGGCATCTCGTTGATGCCCGTCCTGGGTGGCGATTTCCTTACCCCGCAGAATGGGACAAACCCTAGCACCTCCAGCTGGCCTGACTGGCTCCTGAGCCCGAGCGCCAGCTCGCTGAGCCCGGACTCACCGGCATGGCTTTTAACCGCCTTCAACCCTCCTATTGTGGCTTTTTTCCCCAAGACTGCAGTTTGGCAAAACTTCATCACCGAACTAGTCACCCACTACAAGTCGATGATCGACCACTGGGAGGTGCTCAACGAGCCCAACATCTGGATGACCTCAAGCGAGTACCTACCCCTCCTTCAGTCCGCGTCTCAGTCCCTCCGGGCTGGCGATGCCAACGTCAAAATCATCGGCTTTGGCGCCTCGGGAGATTTTTTGAAAGCGTGTGTGACTGGGGGAGAACAAGCCTTAGCCGAAATCAATTCCTTCCACCCGTACGAATCAACGTCACTTGGTTCCCCCATCGCCGCCGATGCCAAGATCGCCAGCGTGAAGACCGATGCGCCCCAAATGATCCCGTGGGTTACCGAGTGTTACTATCTCGTGCAAGGGGTTGAGTCCGGGGACTACAATACCGTTCATCCCATCGACGTTTCGCGGCGCTTCCTGACCGATCTCGCTGAAGGCGTCGGACAGTCAATGTGTGTCGCGGACGAGGCTTTGTGGAAAAGAACGCTCAACCCAGGCTTCATTAGCCGGGACTTCGTCACCAGTTTTCTGCCATCCCCCAACCTCGTCGCCTATAACGCGCTCGCCCGAAACTTTGAAGGCGCTGTCCCCAAGGCAAAGCTCGCCTGGGGCGCCGGGAGAATCTGCTACGTCTATGAAAAGAACGGCACCCCGGTGGCCGCCTGCTGGATTTATCGCCTGACGCCCGACATAACGATCACGTTGCCAGATACAATTTCGAGCACAAAGGTTCAGGATGTATACGGCAACACAGTTGCCTCGCCCGGTGGCGTCCTCACCGTCGGGCAAACGCCGCAGTACCTCGTTCCCGCTGCCGGCGTTTCCACCGCCAGCTTTATTGCCGCCTTGCAGGGCGCGGCCCCAGTCGAGATTACGACCTCGCCCACCGCTGCCACCGGTATCGGAGTAACTGTCACGCTGAAGGCCACGGTGACCGCCTGGCCTGGTTCGACCCTTGATCACGTTGCGTTCACTGCCAACGGCACCGCTCTCGGCAACGCCACCTACAACGCCACCGCGAAGGATTGGGAAATCAACTACGTCACAACGACCACCGGCAGCATCGCGCTCACGGCAACCGCTGTGGACAATCTGGGACGCAGCCGGTCCGGCTCCGCTCAACTCGCGGTCGGCGACCTCGGGAGCTACGCGCCCAACGGCCAGCCCTGGCCCGTGCCGGCCTCGGGCGTCATTCGAATTTCCGCCGCCGATTTTGACCAAGGCGGCGAAGGCGCCGCTTATCATGACACTGATCCCGAAACCGGATCATACTCCGGCCGCTCTTCCGGTACGGCCCATGAGGTCGACCTTTCCCCAGGCACCGAGGGAATGACTATCGTCAACACCGACAACGGGGAATGGGTCAACTACACCCTTTCGATACCGACAACCGGGAAATACGACCTCCGTCTACGCCTAGCTGACGCCGTGGGCTCCGGTTATGATACAGCCACGGTCACGATCAAGTGGAACGGTACTACGATAGCTAACCATATACCCGTCCTACAAACATCATCGTGGAGTGTGTTCACCAATCTCGATATTCCAAACGTCAATCTTTCTGTCGGCCCTGGCATTCTCCAAATCTACCTCGATACCTGGGGCTACTCCGTGGCGTGGTTCGAGCTCGGCCCGAGCGTCACAGCCATTGCCGGCAATCACGCCCCAACCATCACCACCGCCAAACCCGCCTCGCTCACGTGCAATTCCAGCGGCACCGGCTCTGTGACACTGGCAGCCGCCGATGCCGACAACGATTTGCTGACCTGGACAATCAGCTCTCCACCGCTCGACGGCACCGCGACCGTCAGCAGCCAGGGCTCGGTCGCCTTCTCAGCCTCCGCCACATTCCAGAAATCTGATTCCTGCATCGTGCGCGTCAGCGACGGAAAAGGCGGCAGTGACAGTATCGAGGTGAATATTACAGCGACCAACCTTCCGCCCGTCGCGATCCTCGACGCCTCCATCGCCAATCCCGCCTTGGCTCTGGGTTCCTCACGAGCCTTGAGCGCGTCCGCCACGGATGCCGATGGCACGGTGACCTCCGTATCGTTCTATGCCAACGGCACGCTGCTCGGCACCGATCTAGGAGGTTCCTATGGTTATGGTCTTCTTTGGACACCGACCGTGGCCGGCACGTACACCATGACCGCGAAAGCCACTGACAACAAAGGGCTCACCGGCCCCGCCTCGACGGCTGTCATCGTCTCAGTAACAAGCTCGTCCAGTAGTTCGAGTTCTTCCTCCTCCGGCTCCTCTTCAAGCAGCTCCAGTTCCTCGTCCTCGAGCTCCTCGTCCAGCAGTTCGAGCAGCTCCTCGTCGTCCAGCAGTTCAAGTTCCTCGAGTTCGTCTTCAAGTTCTTCCTCCAGCAGCTCCGGCGCTCCTCCCGCCAAAGGCGGCGGTGGCGGTGGCGGTGCACAGCCTGTCTGGATTCTTGGTCTGCTCAGCGCCGCCGCCTGCGCACGCCTTCTCCGCCCGCCCAAACGAACAGCGGCCTGCCGCTAAACGCAGCTCCAACCGCTTGTCGCCGCGCTCCTCATCATTGGGGAGCAATTCGTTTCGTTTTTCGGGCAGCACCGGCTCACGCGCGCTTACTGTTTAAAAATTCGGTCTGGTGCGGAATGAAAAACGTAAGGTACGCCCGTAATAGACCGATAGATGATTCGTTGTCTTTTAGTATCCAAGCTCTTCGGTGCTTACCAAGGATTGCTTTTCTCGCGGTTGTTTCTGCAACAGCACTAGCAGCGCTTTGCGCGAACGGATGGGCGGCTGACACCGCCCCGGAGCCACCGAAAACGAACCCCCTCGTAGGCTACCCGCTGATCCGTACATACTCTTACGCTGAAATTGGCGATGTCTCCTCCGGTGCGCAGTTGACCACGGACGAACTAGGCCGTTTGGTCCTGGTGCAACGCGGTTCGTACCGGTACTTCGACGACAAAAACTGGGTGGACGTATCCATCCAGCCAGGAAAAGACCTTAACCTCGTAAAAACGAAGCGGTCTGCGGATGGCACCAACTACTATGGCTCACCCGAGGGCTGGGGCACTTGGAGCTATAGTTCAAATGGCGAAATCGAGCAACACACCCTTAAACCAGAGAAAGTCCCGGACTGGACTTCGACCAGCACGGGCTTCGTGAACTTTGCCGAAACCAAAACGGGCTTGTTCTTCGCAAATACGTCGGGAGCTGTCTGCATAAACCGCCAGACCGGCCAAACCAAGTTCCTTCAAGTCGCACTGCTCACGAATCTGTTCGCCGTGGGCGAATCGGTGTTTGTTCATTCGACCTCCGACGGGCTCTTCGAAATCAACCTGCCGGAGGGCTCCCTCCGAAGAGCGGCCATACCCAAGCAAACGCCTGGTCTTAGCGTCTCAGTAACGTGGGACGACAGCCATGTGCTTGGTGCAGATACCAACCAGGGATTCTTCCTTTTCGACGGGAAGATTTTCACACCCTGGAAAACTGAGATCGACGCACTGTTTCCCATTGGAATTTCAAAACTTGTCATGCTGGCGGATGGGCGCATCGCTGTGCTGACCAAAGGCCACGGAGTATATTTTCTCGAACGCGACGGACGGCTAAACCTCGCACTCACCAGCAAAGATTTCGACGGCACCACTGAGATTTGCGAAGGCGAACCGGGCGTGCTTTGGACTGCCGACGCCCGCGGTATCAACAAAATACTTTATAATCTCCCCGTGCGCATCTTCGACAACCGACAGGGGTTGAACGTGAGTTGGTCAACGATCGTAAAGCACCAAAGCAAAACATATATCATCTCCGGAGGAAAACTGTACGAACCAGTTAAAACTGACAATGGCGAGCCTGCACAATTCCAGATTGTGGACACTGCAATACGCAACAATGTCTGGTGTGCGGCAACCACCGACCACGAGCTCCTCCTCGGCAGCACGGACGGATTGTACCAACTCGCCGACGGCAAAACCACCAAGATTCTGGACGGCTTCAACGTGAACCGGATCGCCCCACTCTCGGGCGACACCGTCATTGCAATCGGTGAGAAAAAAGTCGCCGTGGTGGGGTGGAATGGTTCGACCTGGGCGTTGATGGCCGAGCCGATCGCTGGCGTAGGCTTCCCGGCAAATTTCATCACGATGCCCCGCTACTCCTCGGCATGGCTGGAACTCGGAATAGGTCGTGCCGGCCGGATCGTCTGGCGCGACGGGAAACTGAGTGTGCAGGTGTTCGACCAACTGCCCTGGAAAAAACGCCAGTGGGTGGGCGTGGGCTCGATCGGAAGCATCGTCATCGTAGCAACGGAGACCGAACGCTTCTATTTCGACGAACAAAAAAACGACTTTGTACCTTCGGCCGAGTTAGACAATTTATTCAATTCGCTGCCTTACCAAGTACAGCGCGCGATTCAAACCGCGGACGGAACCGTGTGGCTGTCTCACGCCCGCGGCGTGCTCAGGCTGGCGACCGACGGGAAAAGCTATGCGCCTGAAACGGGCGAACTCGACGCCCTCCAGGCTAAATTCCCAATTCTTCAAACGACCGGGGACAACGAAGTTTGGCTCATGGGCCTTCGCTCCGTCATCCGCGTGGAAAAGAATTCGAACAAGCTTCCCCAACGCACACCAAAACCAGTT
>JAYTWC010000671.1:0-4911 GCA_043743635.1 Verrucomicrobiota bacterium
GTCATCCTCCGCAGCAAAGCCCCCACCGGACCGTTTGTGCCGTGGGAAAAAAATCCGATCCTGACTCAGCGCGACCTCGACGGCACCGCTCCGCAAGCCGTCACCTGCACCGGGCATGCCGATCTTGTCATCGGGCCTGACAACAACTGGTGGGCCGTCTTCCTCGCCTGCCGTCCCTACGCGGGAAAAGAATGGGCGACCGGTCGTGAAACGTTCCTGCTCCCGGTAAAATGGACCGACGACGGCTGGCCCGTCATCCTTCCTCCGGGCGAACGCGTGCCGTATGTCGTTAAGTCGCCAATACCATCCGCAACCGCTAAGCAATCCATCCCATCGGAAACCGCGACCGTTCCGCTCAACGGCAACTTCACCTGGCGCGACGATTTCGCCGCGCCCAAACTTTCTCCACTCTGGATCATGCTCCGCGCGCCAAAAGAAACATGGTGGCAGGTCGGCGCAGGCCACCTCTCCCTCACCCCGCGCACCGACACGCTCGATGGAAAAGGAAACCCCTCGTTCCTCAGCCGTCGCGTCCAGCACGCGAAGTTCGACGCCGCCCTTTCCGTTGGCGTGCCCACCGACGACCACGTCACTACGGGCCTGGCCGCCATGCAGCGCGAAACTCAATACTTCTATTTCGGCGTACGCCGCGGTGAGAACAACTCCATGACCGTCTTCGTGGAATGTCGTGACAAAGGCCAGAACCGGATTCTGGCCGAGAAGGTCATGCCTGCTACCGAAAAAGTCGAACTACGTCTCACCGCCAACGAAACAAAGTACACCTTCTCGTTCACACCCGCTGGAGGCACGGCACAGACCCTTCTCGCCGACACCGATTCCTATCCCGCCTCAGTTCAAGCGGCCGGTGGCGGCATGCATTTCACCGGACTGACGATTGGACCGTTCGTCCACCTTGAGCCACCCGCCGCTGGCAAAACCGTTCCGGAACACGCCGCCTATCCGTCCTGGAACAAAGGCGAAGCCGCCCACAGACAACTCCTCGAGAAAGCTCACACCGGTAAAATCGATCTCTATTTTCTCGGCGATTCCATCACGCGGCGTTGGGGCGCTCTCGATTACCCGGATTTCCTGACACACTGGAAAACCTCTTTCCACGGCTGGAACGCCGCCGACTTCGGCTGGGGCGGTGACTCCACCCACAATATCCTCTGGCGTATTCAAAACGGCGAACTCGACGGCGTAAACCCCAAGGTGATCGTGTTGCTCGCCGGCACCAACAACATCGGCAAAGAACCAAAACCCGGCGCCGCCCGCGACGCCGCCGAAGGCATCGAGGCCATTCTCGCGACCTGCAAAGCCAAAGCGCCGAAAGCCATCATCGTCCTCATGGCCATCTTTCCTCGCAACGACAGCGCCGACGCCAACAAAGCGGTTTCTGAAGCCAACGCCATGATCGCCCAGCTCGCGGACGGAAAAACGGTCCGTTTCCTCAACATCAACGACCAGCTCGCCGATCGGACCGGAACGCTCTTTCCCGGCCTGAGTGTCGACAACCTGCATCTATCGCTCAAAGGCTACGAAATCTGGGCGAAAAACCTAAAGCCCATCCTCACCGAACTACTCGGAGCGCCTGCCACCGAAGACCACGCGCCCTCACCTACTGGCGATATCAGCACCAAATAGTTTTCTAAAAATCTGCGCTCAGTGGAATTATGTAGTTATCGATTGAATACAAAACCAGCCGCAAATTCAAAAAACGTTGCGCTGTAGCTCACCGGCCCCGCAGCGTGATACTGGCCGTCTTTAAGTCAGGAGATTCCGCCTTGAGCATAATCTCGCCAGCAGTGGCGGTCGTTTGCACGAGGACTTGTGCGAGACCGTTGAAAGCAGAACGGTTGTCGGCTTTGTCTGGTTCGTGACAACTTGGATCGCCGTTACCCACGCCGATCAATTTAGCCGGACCAGCAAGTGAGAACGTGATCATATCGTCGGCAACCGGCACGACACGGCCCTGCGCGTCGAGAACCTCGACTGTCACCACGGCAAGATCAGCATTATCCGCTGTGAGTTGGGTTCGGTCAGCCGTCAAACGAATCGCCACAGGCGCACCGGTGGTCTCTCGCACGTCTTCGATCGACTGACCCTTGCGCACCCCTTTGGCCACGAGCTTGCCGGGAGCATATTTCACCTTCCACTCAAGATGATAGAGCGGTTTGGTGGTTTGCTTGCCGAGGGATACGCCGTTTAGAAACAGTTCGACTTCCTCGCAATTACTATGGACCCAGACGGAGATTTCCTGGCCTTCCTTACCCGACCAGTTCCAATGAGGGAAAAGGTGCAGCACGGGTTCGTTCGTCCACCACGCCTTGTAGTAATAGTAGCTATCCTTCGGGAATCCGCAGATGTCCATAAAGCCGTAATGGCAATTAATGACGGGCCACCCAAAAGGACGAGGCTCGCCTTTATAATCGAAGCCCGCCCACACGAAGCCGCCGGCCACGTAGTCGTTGTTGACGACGGGCGGCCACGCCTGCTCCACGGTCTGTCCTGCCGGACCAGCGGTGATACTGTACGCAGAAACGTATCCGCGTTCGCGGTCTCCGTAGTAGTCTTCCCAGTGGTTGGTCGTGTAGATGCCGCGCGTGCTGATCTCGCTCGCGATCTCCGTCGCCACGATTGGAACCTCGGGCTTTAGAGCGTGAACCGATCCGTAGACGTCGGGGTGATAGTTGATGCCGATCACATCCAAAGAGCCAAGTAGTCCTCCCGGTCCTTCGAAACCACCGTTCATCGCCGCAGAAACGGGGCGCGTTGGGTCGAGTTCTTTGACGCGCTGTTTCATCGCACACGCCATGACCCCAGCCTCGGGCGAACCCTGAATCCACTGCTCGTTGCACAAGGACCAGAGAATGATGCTCGGATGATTCCGGTCGCGGATCACCAACGCACTGAGGTCGCGATGTTCGACGGCCGGAGTGTCCTTTAACGCTTGATCGAGGTAGGTGTCGCCCAAGTGGCGATTCTCGGCGATGACGAGGAATCCCATACGGTCGCATTCATCGAGCAGATAGGGCGTGACTGGATTGTGGGAGAGGCGAATGGCGTTGCAGCCCATTTCCTTCAGCCGCTCGAGCCGCCACGTGAATAACCGGTCAGGCATCGCCACGCCAACGCCAGCGTGATCCTGATGCATGTTGACGCCTTGCATTTTGAGATGCTTGCCGTTGAGAAAGAAACCGCGGTTGGCGTCAAAACGAAGATGACGCACGCCAAAATTGGTCGTCACCTGATCGACGGTTTTGCCAGCCACACTGACCGTGCTGCGCAACCGGTAGAGGTAGGGATTAGTTGTCGACCATAGAGTCGCCTTGACCACCGGAATGCTCTGCGTGGTTTTCACGCTCGCGCCGGCAGAAACACCCAGAGCCAACGACGCGGTGGCGACGATGCGGTTCTTGTCATCCAGGATTTCACTCAGAACAGTTGCCGCGATCTCACGGGGGCCGGAGTTGGCGATATCGGTGTTGGCGAGCACGGTCGCGTCTGCGTAGAGACCATCGCCGGGATCAGCCACTGTCGGGGCAACGAAAACGCCGTCGGGAGCGATATGGATCGGATCGACCATGACGAGACGAACATGACGATAGATGCCACCACCCTCGTACCACCAGCCGTCGAAACGGGGATCGACTTGCACAACCAACATATTGCTACCACCGCAGTCCGCTGCGTCCGTTATATCGAAACGTGACCGGGTGTAGCCGCTGTATTGGCTCCCAATCTCGCGTCCGTTGAGCCAATAGCGGCTGTTGCTGAATACGCCGTCGAACTCCAGCCACAATCGCTTCCCTTTCTCGCTTGGCGGTATTAAAATAGTTTTACGATACACCGCCGGCTGCACCGACAGAAAACCGTGCAACCAATGCCACCCACGATTTATGTCCGCAGCAGCGAAACGATTCGTTTGCTCAAAAGTGCCTTCAATGACGTAATCATGCGGCACATCCACTTGGCGCCAGCCGCGATCATCGTAGTCTGAAGCGGTCGAACCAGAAACCTCACCAAGGTGAAATCGCCAATCACGGTCCAACGATACCGTTTGGCGTGGCGAGCCCGAGGCGAACACGTCATTGCTCAATCCCACGCCCGCAATCGCCAGCAATCCGCAAGCGGCGATAACAAACGCTAGCCGAACGAAAAATTTAGTCATAATTTGATGGATCGAGATAGAAATTTGATGGGACACGAAATCACAAGATCGTGAAAAGGTCGCGGCTAGTTTAGCACCGAACATACTTGTATCGCCATCGTCACTGGGTAAGTGAGCACTCCTTACTTTGCAGGCAGAACGGTGATCTCAGCTGCTCCAACCCATCCGTTATCGGCAACAGCGTGCACCGCTGTAAACCTAAAGAAGCGCGCTTCAACGGGAGCAAAGCTGACTTCCTGGAGCATGGGGTTATTTTGGATGTTGCCGAAGACTCCGGAGGCTGCCTCCGACCAGTGATCTCCATCCACGCTGGTCTCGAACTTGTAGCGGTCGACGACGCCCTCAAACACCCAGTCCTGGCGTGGCAAATAGGCAAAGCCACCAATCCGATGCACGCTCTTCATGTCAATCGTTAGGCTGGGGTGCTGCGAAGAATCAGCCGCTACACGCGCCCGCCATTGTGTTCGCGCATCCGCATCGATGGCGTTGTCGGCAGAAAACTCCGTTGAACTCCCATTCTCGGCGTTATTGCCCAGTACCTTCCAGCCCATCGGGGCAAGGCCGACAAAGGTCTTGCAGGCCACCAAGCCTAACTGCCCTTGAGAGGTAAGGATGGCCGCGTGCACCGTGCCTCCCTCGGAAAGTGAGATCGGCGACTGGTAAACAGGCGACTTGGTCGTCGGCTCAGTGCCGTCGAGTGTGTAAAGGATCGGGAGATTGTGGGGATGATTAATGGTTAA
>JAYTWC010000672.1:0-3289 GCA_043743635.1 Verrucomicrobiota bacterium
GCAGACATCGGCGCCAATCTCGGCCTGCACAGCCTGCTCATGGCTCGCGCCGGGTGGAAAGTCACCTCCTTCGAACCCGATCCGACGCACGCACAACTGCTCGAACGCAATCTCCGGCTCAACCACGCCGACAACGTTACGCTGACGAGGGCCGCCGTGTCTGACCACGCCGGTGAAATGGAATTTGTCCGAGTGCTTGGCAATACAACGAGCAGCCATCTCGCCGGGGCAAAATCCAATGCCTACGGCGAACTCGAACGTTTTCCCGTCCGCGTCGCGTCGATCAAAGAAATCATGTCGTCGGTCGACTTCGTGAAAATGGACGCCGAGGGTCAGGAAAAAATTATCATTCTCGGGACATCCGCCGAAGATTGGGCCCACACCGACATGATGGTCGAGATCGGCTCCCCTGAAAACGCCACCGCCATCCACCAATATCTGCCAAATTTAGGAATCAACGCCTTCGCGCAGAAACTGGGTTGGGCCCGCGTCAAAAACCTCGCCGACATGCCGACCAGCTACAAAGACGGCAGCCTCTTCCTCTCCCGCAAGGATACGATGGAATGGGCCGGTCGATAGTCATCACGCAAAACCGATCTAGCCAATATCGCCATGCTCAGCCAATTTATTGATAATATCCGGAAAGCAAACCGCCTGATCGCCGGCGGCATGTTTTTCTTCGATTCCCCGGGTCACATGCTCTCGGAGTCGGATTATCTGCTCCGGCTCATCAGCCACTATCCGCTGATCAAGGCGCGGTCGCCCGTCGTCATCCTGCCATCGTCGTCGCCCATGTCCGCGATGATTGGGGAGTTGTTGAAGCTAAATGGCGTGCAAGTCCTGATGGAACCAAATGCCATCGGCATTCTCCGCGAAATCCAACTCTTCCATCCAGACCTCATTTTGGAAATCGGTCAGGCGCACTGCAAACTGGTTGTTCCCGACAAACAGAACCGCGGCTGCGGCGACCTCTACCCACTCAACCTCTGCTGGGCCCTGCGCGCCGACGAATACCTCTTCACGGTCATCAAACAACATGAGGCCTGGGAGCACACCCGCGGTCAACTTCCGCTCCGCGCCGCGCTCGACAAGATGACGCCCGACCCAGAATTCAGCGCTCTCCTCAAACGACATAAATATGCCGTCGTCCAAATCAAAAACCTTGTCGGCAACGGCACCGCCCGCGTTCTCGACCCCGAACTCTACCGGCCTGCCTTCGAACTTCTCCGCGACACCGGCCACGCCCTCATTCTCGCCGGCCGCGAGCCCATGCCCGACGACTTCAAGCATTACGAAGTCTTCGATTACCCGCGCTCCAAATTCGTCAGCCCGCGCAACGACTTTTTCCTTTTCGCCCATGCTGCCGTCGGCCTTACCAGCCCCTCGGGCGCCGGTCTTTTCTGCGACACACTTGGCATCCCCTACTGCCAGATTGCGAGCTGGACTCTTCTTCCTCACCCCTCCGAAAAAACCATCATGGTGCCCAGTCGCTTAAAGGAGCGTGCGACCGGCAGGATCCTCACCTTTACCCAGCAGGCCCTTGCCTTCCGCGCAACCTATCATCCGGTTAAAGGCCCCGGTCATTTTGACACCGCCACTTACGAAGATATCCCGCCTTCACCCGACGAAATCCGCGCGGGCTTGCAGGAGGCCCTTCACGGCGCATCCGCCGACGCCGCTCCCTACCCAGTCGCCAGGCTCCAGCAGCTCGATCCCATCGGCATGTGGCGCGTCGCTGCCAGCAAACTCTCCTCTGCCTTCCTCGCCGCCCATCCCGAATTTCTAAATTAACCGCGCATAAACCAGACGCCATGAACTACGAAAAACTCGTCCGCTACCTGAATAACAAGACCAACGGCGTCTTCTTCGAAGCCGGGGCCAACGACGGCGTCTTCCAATCCTACACCTGTCGCCTGGAAAAGGAACTCAATTGGAGCGGCGTATTAGTCGAACCATCACTTATCGCCTTCAACGCCTGCAAGGCCAACCGCCCACAAAGTAAAGTACTGAACTGCGCGCTCACCGATCAAAATGTTGAGACGATCACCGGCGACTTCGACGGCAATCCGATGTGCAGCATCGCCGGCACACGTCTCAATCGTGCAGCTTCTGTAACTGTAAAGGCGACTTCGCTCACCAAGGTCTTCGCCGAGCATTTTCAAAGTGCCACCGTCGACCTCATATCTATCGACGTGGAAAACTACGAACTCAACGTTCTGCGCAGCCTCGATTTTAGCCGGTTCCGACCGCGTTTCATCCTCGTCGAGATCTACACCGCATCGTTCTATGACGTCGTAAATTTCCTCCTGGCTAACAATTATCTGCTCATCAGCAATATTACGAATTTCAACAAGAAGGACAATCCGCACTGGGATGGCACCCATAACGATTTCCTGTTCCGCGATCTCCTGCCGCCCAAACCTGCCGTGTGAGTTACTGCCTCCATCTTGCATAGAAATATAAAAATCCATGAGACAGATCCAATATAAGTGGCTTCAAAAGAACTGGACCCTAAACCTGCATCCGCCGGGAGACTGCGTCTGCGATATGTTCCAACCGCCCACAGCGATGGACATCTTGCCTTGGATTCTTTCGGGCATCAACGGCACGTTTGTGGATATCGGCGCACACATAGGCACGTTCGCCGTGCATGCTGCTCCATTTTTCCAAAAGGTCGTGGCGTTTGAGCCTGAACCCCGGAACCTCGCCTGCCTCAGAAGCAACGTCTCCGATAATCGGCTTCCCAATGTCACCATCATCCCCAAAGCGGTGTCCGACGCTTGCGGCGTCTCGACTTTCTACGTTGATGGCACCGTGGATACTGGAAGAAATTCACTTTACTCACGCGAAGGCGGCACCTCTTTCGACGTGGAAATCGTCACCGTTGACAGTGTATTTTCCGGTGAACTCTCTGCCTGCCCGCCGATCGCGTTCATCAAAATCGATATCGAGGGCTTTGAACCCAAAGCGATCCGCGGCGCTGCCGCCACGCTGGCGCGGCAGCAGGCAAGGCCTGTCATGAAGATCGAATTTACCCCTTTGAGTTGGTCAAAGAACGAAGCCGACGTGTATTGGCTCTTCGAATACCTCAAACGCATCGACTACGTTCCCATGTTTCCAACCTGTGGATTCATCTCTCCCATCACCGTGGACACCTTGGCACAGATTTATGAAAGCTGGAAAGGCCGCCATTACGACTGCTGGCTGGATATACTCTTGGTCCCTCAGGAACTCAGCACAGAGGATGCAATCAAAGGTGCTTGGGCTAAGGTTCGCGACATCTCCAGCA
>JAYTWC010000673.1:0-2238 GCA_043743635.1 Verrucomicrobiota bacterium
GACAAACAAGTGGTGAGTTGGTTTAGACATGATGAGCGATGGCTGATAGTTTTAGTTTAAGTCAAAATTGATTGATCCCGTTCAAGACTTGTCGCCGGCTTCACCGAGAACTTCTTTTACGATGTGGCGGTCGAGGTTGAAAATCGCGCCGGCACAGACGGCCTGGCGGACTTTATCGACAAGCGTGTCGGTCCACGCTTCTTCCTCCACCTGCTCCGCGATGAACTCCTGAAGAAAAACCTGCGTCGCGTAGTCTTTCTCAGCGAGTGCCACTTCGTAGGCGGCGTTTATAGCAGCGGTATTTGCGCGTTCCATGTCGTAGGCGGCTTTGGCGACTTCCGTGAGTCCTTCGAATTTGATCCGCGGCGCGCCTACCCCGCCGATTGTCGGCATCACGCCGCGATCAACGAGGTAATGGAAAAACTTCTGCCCGTGCATCGTTTCTTCAGCCACCTGATGATGAAAGAGCTTCGCGAAACCATTCCAATTCGCGTTTTCACACCAATACGCCATGGCGAGATACGACTTCGAAGTGGAGAGTTCGCGGGTACCCTGATTCTCAAGTGCAGTGACGACAGCGGGTGACATTTGGTTTTATCGTTTAGTTATGGTTTTAGTACGTATTTAAAAATTTTCGCCCCGTCGCCGGTTCATGTTCACGCGCAGCCCGTGCCTGTGCCTTTACAACCCGAACCACACGATGTGAACCGACGACTGAGCGAAGCCGGAATTGGTTTCCCGGCAAAGATGGCGGAGAGCCCTTCCTCGATCATGCCCTCCATTTCGATAACGGTGACGCCGTGATCTTCGAGTACACGCTTTGGCTGCGGACCAGCGGCGGAGACAACAAGCGCCCGGCAGTCGTGCAGGATATCAGCGAACTCCGACCAGCGCGCCTGACCAGCGCCAGGTTCAGGCGACTTGCGCACTTCGACAAATTTTATACCTGAGGGAGTGGTTGCGTCCTGCTTGAAAACAATCACGCGGGCAGCCTCGCCGAGATGCTGGTTCACCAACATACCTTCCTGCGAAGCCACCGCGATATAGGGGCGCGCATCGTCGGCGTCGACGCCAGGTCGGGCAAACTCCTGCAGGGTGACAAGATTTTCCGTGGTCATCTTTTCGTTGATGAGTCCGACGGCATCCGCGCGGCAGCGCGCACAGTGCGACATCTGCGCGACGTGACGGCCAGCCTTTAACCGCGTGCTAGCGACAAGCATGTTGTCAGGCGGTGCGATGTTCTCAAACTCCGCGCCCGCGACCGGCAGAAAGGCCATGCTGTTCATAATATCTACCTTCAACTCAGCCATTTTCGTGGCGACGGCCTCGATATGTTGGTCGTTCACGCCCGGGATAATGATTGAGTTGATCTTCACGACTACCCCGGCCTCCTTCAGACGTACGATGGCATCGAGCTGACGTTCGAGCAGCAGCTTGGCCGCTTCGAGCCCGCGCATTGGGCGTTTACCGTCACGAATCCACGCGTAAATTTTTTCGCCAATCACAGGGTCGACCGCGTTCACGGTGAGTGTGACGTGGCTAACCTGGAGCGCGGCGATCTCATCGATGTACGGCCCGATGCCGAGCCCGTTGGTCGCGAGGCACAGCATCATGTCTTTGTGCTTCCGTCGCACATCCCTGAGGGTCGCCATCGTCTCGACGGGATTAGCGAACGGATCGCCAGGGCCAGCAATTCCCACTACCGTCAGGTTCGGCACGCGTTTGAGCATCGTGTCGAGATACGCCGAGGCCTGCGACGGTGAGAGCACTGCGCTCGTCACGCCGGGACGGCTCTCGTTCATGCAGTCGAACTTCCGGTTGCAGAAATTACACTGGAGGTTGCAACGCGGTGCGACCGGCAGGTGGATGCGACCGTGCTTGTGGTGCGAGTCTTTGTTGAAGCAAGGGTGCTTCGAGAAATCGAGGGTCGGCTGGAGCGTGCCATCCTCGTTCACCGCAGTGACAGCAGAAGAGGAGCAGGCGTTGGTGTCAGATGTAAGACCGTTAATCATGGTTTTGCCCTCAGAGATAAGCGTAGCCGATGGATGATGTGTCCTGTTTCCGCTCGAGGATCGCGTTAACGATCGTGTCGTAGAGCGCCAGTGCGCCGCGGTAACCGACGTGAAGAATGCGATGGCCGCCCATGCGGTCGTGAATGGGGAAACCGCAGCGGATGAGGGGGATTTTTAAGCGACGAGAAAGTGAGTAGCCTTTGCTGTTTCCCATGAGGAAATCCGG
>JAYTWC010000674.1:0-2522 GCA_043743635.1 Verrucomicrobiota bacterium
CCCGACAACGCGTTTTTCATTCAGCTGATCAAAACAAAGATTCTTCCACCTTGGCTGAAGCTGGTACCCTATCGTTTTTCCAACCAGAAATCGCTCGAAGACCAGCTCGTTTTTGTCTTCGAAGTCGTGCCACCCCAACCACCCGAGGCACCCCTGGTTAATCTGGTGAATTTCCTCTTGGACGTGGGCGAAGTTAAACCCGCGCTCCAACTCGCCCCCGCACTGGATGGCAGCCTTTATTACCTCCCCGCATTGATCACCAAAGGTCGGGTCTGCCTACAGCAAAAGGAACCAGTCGCCATCGAATCCGTGATGGCTGCACTCAAACAACGCCTTAACGAAGCGGACGGCCTTTCCCTTGAGGATCATATCCACCTCGGCTGTCTGCTCGCATACACGGGCAACCTGCCAGAAGCCAAGGAACAGCTGACCCATTGCGTGGAACGCATGAACGAACACGACGTTCGCCGGTTATCGGCACGGGCCACGTTTAATTTTCTCCATCTGGCGCCACGCCTAAGCGTGGCCAGCCCTTCACCAGAAATGCTCGAACTTGCCTTCGCGATGCTACCACCGGCTTCGCGTGAACAACTTCGCGAATCCATCACAGCTCCCGCAAATTAGTGTCGGAAACGTGCAGTTTTAGGAGTGTACAAATGTTCGTCCTTTGGTTTTGTTTTTCCTACCGCAGCGATTAACCAACGGAAAGGAACTACTACGATGAAACTGCCAGCCATTAAATGCTCATGCGCCACCCTTATTCTGGGATTGGCTTTATCCACCTGCCTGCTCACAGGCCTCCGTGCCGAAACCACCCCAACCACCCCGACCGCCACCACCAGCGAGTCCGAGCTCCCGCGTTTTGCCATAGGAGCAGAAGTCGGTTCCGCTGGCTTTGGTCCCGCCGTGTTGCTAACCATGTCCAAGCATTTCACTGCAAATATTGGCTACACGATGCTTAGTTATTCCTACAATTTTAGCAGCGACACTCTCGACTACAACGGCAAGCTCAAGTTTTCCAATCTTCAGGCGATCATAAACTGGCATCCGATGGCGGGCGCATTTCGCATCTCAGCCGGCGCTTTTCTGGCCAACAACAAGATCGCAGGTAATATCAAGGCAAACGCAGTCGATGGGTACGACTTCAACCATACTGCCTATTCGAAAAGCGAGATCAGTTCCGTTGGTTACAATGTTGAACTCACCAAGGGCGCGGCTCCCTACGTTGGCTTCGGCTGGTCAAAGAATCCTGCAAAGAAGGGCTTCGGCTTCTTCGCCGACATCGGCGTGATGTTCATGAAATCCCCAACGACGACAATCACTCCGTATACCACGGCTGCAATCACCGCAGCGAGGGCTACTCAGCTAAAAAAGGACGTCATCGCTGATCAAAACCAAGCCAACGACGACCTCAGTAGCTTCAAATACTACCCGATCATCCAATTGGGTTTGATGTACCGCTTCTGAGCGAATCCATAGCCACACTTATTTCCCCCACCTCTCTCAGGCCGCGCCATAAATCGCGGCCTTTTTCATTGGTGAGATTTGCACGTTCGCGGAAATTGCTCCTCTTATTTGCCCCGCCCGACCCATGAAATTCCCTTCATCTCACCCACGCCATGGAAACTAATTCTCCGCCGGCCGCAGATAAGTTTTCTTTATCCTATGCGGTCACGTGTCGCAATAAATGCGCAGTCTTCGCCAACCCCTGCGATGCTCCTTCTATGAATGTGCCGCATGATGAGAACATGCCGCAGCATTCACTTTTTCTCGGGTCTCCAGCCCGGGCCGCACGATGAACGAAATCCTATCAGGAGATCTCATTTACGTGGCTTTGTTCGCCGTGGGTGGACTCGTGCTCGCCGCAGGATTTTTCCTGCCGGTTTTCTTTCTGTCCCCACGCGCCAAGACCCGCCAGACGGCCGACAAAACCGGCCAGTACATCGAGTGTGGCGTTGAACCCATCGGCGACGCGTGGATCCGCTACAGCGCCGTCTATTATCTCTACGCGCTCGTCTTCGTGGCCTTCGCCGTCGACGTGCTTTATCTCATCCCCGTTGCCCTCGTATATAACCGCGTCTTCGCCTGGCGCGATCTCGTCGAAGTCGCGATGTTCGTGGGAACGTTATCACTAGTAATCATTTACGCCTGGAAAAAAGGAGTTTTCGAATGGACACGCCGCAAGTCGACACCTCGCAAATCGTAAAGTTCGCCATGCTCGACGATTTGCTCGCCCTCGGGCGGGCGAATTCGCTTTGGCCTCTCACCTTCGGCCTCGCCTGCTGCGCCATCGAAATGATGTCCACCGGCATGGCCCGCTTCGACCTCTCGCGCTTCGGTGCCGAGGTCTTTCGCCCATCGCCCCGCCAAGCCGACGTCATGATCGTCGCCGGCACGGTGAACAAGAAAATGGCCCCCGCCATCAAGACGCTCTATGACCAGATGCTAGAGCCAAAATGGGTCATCGCCATGGGCAACTGCGCCATCTCCGGCGGCCCGTTCGTGTATCCCGGCCAGTACTC
>JAYTWC010000675.1:0-3193 GCA_043743635.1 Verrucomicrobiota bacterium
TTCGTGCCCGGTATGACGATCGCCTTCGCCGACGCCAGCTCCGCCGCCGTCTTCACCCAGCGAATCCGCACGCCCTCGTCGTCCCACCACGGCTGGCAATCCGTCAAATTCGCCACGTGCGGCAACCGTATCCACGCAATCACGTCGCCCTGCCCGCGATCGCCGTCACCGTCGCGCAACCCGTCTTCTTCCTCCGGCTGCAAGTCCGCTCGCAGCGGCACCGTTCCCAACACCCGCAAACCCGGTGCATGTGGCGCAAGCCAACGGTTCGGGTCCGGGAAAAGCCCAATATCCCCGCGAAAACGATTCACCACTGCGCCTAACACGCGCGCCCGATCCGCCTCGGGCAGAAGCTGCCACGTTCCCGCCAGCTGCGCATAAACACCTCCTCGATCGATATCGCCCACGAGCAGCGAGCGCGCATCGAGATAACGTAGTGGGTTCAGATTCACCAAATCACGCTCCATCAAATTCAACTCCACCGGGCTCCCCGCGCCCTCGAGCACCAGCACATCGCATTTCGAACGCCAGGCATCGAGCGTGTCTTTAACTAACTGCCAGAGCTTATCGTAATTCTCGTAGTAGGTGCCCGCGAGCTGATGCCCCATCGCCCGCCCTTGCAAAATCACCTGCGAACCCAACGCACCGCTCGGCTTGAGCAAAATCGGATTCATGTCCGCCGTGGGCAACAACCCACACGCTTCCGCCTGCACCGCCTGCGCACGCGCGATCTCGCCGCCGTCCAACGTCGCCCACGCATTGTTGGACATGTTCTGCGCCTTGAACGGCGCCACGCGCACGCCTTGCCCTTTCAGCCACGCGCACACCGCCGTCGCGATCCACGATTTTCCCGCGCCCGACGAGGTTCCGAGTATGCCGAGTGCCTTCACGCGTTTTTCGAGGGTTTGCCGGACTGTTGTTTTTTTAATCTGGAACTCAGGAACTCTGGAAAATGCATTTTTGTCCGCCTGCTTCCAGAGTTCCTGAGTTCCAGATTAAAACTTCCGTCTTTAAAACTCTATCCCGAGCTGCGCCTTCACTCCGGCGTTAAATGGATGCTTGATCTCCTTCATCTCGGTCACGAGGTCGGCCAACTCCATCAATTCCGGCAGCGCGCCGCGACCCGTGATGACGATGTGCAGGTCATCGCGCTTCTCGCGCAGAACCGCGAGCACTTCGTCCTTCGGCAGATATTCCATCGAGAGGACAACGTTCAATTCATCGAGCATTACGAATGAAACGCTCGGGTCTTTAAAAAACTCACATGCGTAGCGCCATCCTTCGCGACACTTCGCAATATCACCGGCACGATCCTGAGTGTCCCAGGTGAAACCATCGCCCACCGCTTGCCAGGTCAGATTCGGGCCGCGCAAAACCTTCTCAATCGCATCAGGCGTGGCTTTGATAAACTGTACCACACCACACTTACGCCCATGAGCTAACGAACGTGCCAACATGCCAAACGCTGCGGTGGATTTCCCTTTGCCGTTGCCGGTATGCACCATGAGCAGCCCGCGTTTCTCTTTCGCCGCGCGCATCTTCTCGCGCATCTCAGCCTGCAAGGCCTGCATGTCTTCGCGGTGCTGTTCCTCTGACGAATCGGGGGATGGCGTATTTTTCATGGGAGTTCCAACGTTAGTCCTAGTGATTGTTTTGCGCGCACACCAAAAACTTCCAACAGAAGTTCGGGCGTGAGCACTTCCTCGGGCGGGCCGGCGGCACGTAGGCGGCCCTGGTGCAGCACGACGACAAAATCCAAGCAATACGCCGCACGCAAATCATGCAGCGAAAAAAGCAGCGTGGCGCCCGCGCGAGTCAACCGACGCGCATGCATCAGCACCTCGAGCGCGTGCCTCGGATCGAGCGGAGCCAGCGGTTCGTCCCAAAGTTGCAGCGGCGCTTCAGTGACTAACGCACGCGCGATCATCACTCGCTGCTTTTCACCACCCGAGAGCCGATTAACAGGACGGTGCGCCAACGAAGTCAGGTCGAGCTGCCGCAGCGCCTCATCCACGCCGCGCTCGTCATCGCCTCGCGCATAACGTCCTTGCGCTACGACAGAGCGCACCGAAAAACCAAATTCAAACCGCGCCTCCTGTGGCACCCAGGCGGCCAGCCGACCACGCTCGGGAATTAATATCTCATCCACCTCACGGCCCGACCAGCTCACCGTTCCGGTCGACGGCAGCAAACCAGCCGCCACCTGCAATAGAGTCGATTTACCACTACCATTCGGTCCCACCAAGCCCGCCAGCATGCCCGGCGCAAGCGACAAGCTCACGCCGTCGATTCGCCCGGACACCGAGGCGTTGGATACAGTCAGGGCGGTCATGCTTGCCTCCTCAGCAGCCATATGAAAAACGGCCCTCCAATCAGGGATGTTACGATGCCAACCCGCAACCCGCCTGCGCAGCGACTGATCAAATCGCACGCGAGCACGAACGCCGCGCCGCCAATCAATGTGAGCGGAACCAACCGCTTGTGCTCCGGCCCGACCAGCAATCGCAACAGGTGCGGAACGATCAAACCGACAAACCCAACCGTGCCAGCCACGGCCGTTGCAAGCGCGGTCAACACCGTAGACAACGCCAACATCGAGCGACGCAGACGTTTGATATCAACGCCAAGACTCTGCGCCTCGCGTGCACCGAGACTGAGTAAATCCATCGGACGCCCCAGCGGCCAGAGAAGCGCCCCCGCCAGCACGATCGGCGAGGCCATAATCACATGCTCCCAAGTGCGGTCTTCGAGTCCGCCCAGCAACCAGAACAAAATCCGGGCGTTGCGTTCGTAAGAGAGCGTGAAGTTGGCGAGCACATAACTCGTCACCGCGCCGAGCAGGGCGTTGAGCGCCACGCCCGCGAGCAGCAACCGCTCCGTACTCGCGCCCCGTCGCGCCAGCATGATAACCACCGAGGTCGAAATCATCGCACCGAGTATAGCCGCCACCGGCAAAACGAAAATCGAGGCCGACGCCCACCCCAGTCCGATGATCACCACTGCGCCCGCTGCGCCGCCGCTGGTCACGCCCAATAGTCCCGGACTCGCGAGGCTGTTGCGAAAATACGCCTGCATCACCAAACCACTCGAGGCGAGTCCGGCACCGACCATCATCGAGACGAGCATACGCGGTAGCCGCATATTCCACAAAATGGTCGCCGCCATTTCATCACGATGCAGGAGCCCGGAAATA
>JAYTWC010000676.1:0-5062 GCA_043743635.1 Verrucomicrobiota bacterium
TGCCCGCTGTTACGAGCCAACGAAACACTCGCCCAGCCCGGACGCGCCGCAACCCGTTTCTTAAATTGCCCATCCAGATACCACGCCCGCAACTTCTGCGGCACCCAGCCCGCACGAACCATTTCGACTGTACAATTTTCCGGCAGCACCAACCCCGGATCGCGCTTGGCCAATACCAGATGCACTCGGTCACCCGCCGCACAAAAACCATGCACCAGATTCAATAAGTAGGTTTCCGCGCCACCACCGCGGGTCAAATTCGTATGCGTGAGCAAAATGTCCATGGGTAAAACCGGCCGCCAGCAGACAGCCACGAACCCAGTCGAGGCAACGAGAAATGATTTTACTGCGTCCGCTCCGTGTCCAACCTAGTCCCACGCCACCGCAAATCCGCCCATGCACATCCTCCTCTTCGAGCCAAACACGCAAGGGCACCACCTCGGCCTCCTGCGTGCCATGGTCGAAGATTTTCTGAGTGCTGGCCACACGCTCTCGCTGGCCCTGGACAACCGTGCCGCCGCAAAACCCAGGATCGACCATGCGCTCCACGGCCTCCTCCCAGCCTGCCAGCTCATCGCACTCCACCACGACGACGGACGCAGCCGTTTCCCCAACGCCATCACCGCCGCAGCCGCAGCGATCACGGAATCCGCCGCCAACATCATCTTCTTCCCCTGCTTCGACGAGGTCTCGTCGTCACTTTGCCGCCGCGCCGCCTTCGGCCTGATGCCGCCGCGTGTATTGAAAAATAAGATACACGGCCTGTTCATCCGCCCGCGCGTCGTCGACCGCCGCGAAAAGCCCAGCCTTTCACTCTGGCTAAAACAAATCGGTTTTGCCCGCTTCCACCGCCAAGGCTGGACCAAGGGATTGTTTACCCTCGACGAAACGCTACCCGCTTCGTTGCGCACCGGTTTTACCTCCTCCGATTTCCCCGTGCTGCCCGACCCGTGGTCCGGAAATTTCACGCACGACCGCACCGCCGCCCGAGAGAAACTCGGCCTGCCGCGCGACCGCTTCATCCTCCTGCACTACGGCACCGCCAGTCGGCGCAAAGGTCTCCACCTCGTCGCAGAAGCCGCCGCCTCGCTCCCGCTCGAAAACGATTTCCTCCTCGTCTGTGCCGGCGAATGCAGCAGCGACGCACGCGACGGTCTTCACCACCTCCAAAACCAGGACCGCGCCAAACTCTTCAATCGCCACATCAACGACGCCGAAGAAGAACTCTTTTTCTGCGCCGCCGATGCCGTTGCCCTCGCCTACCACGGCCACTACGGCTCCAGCGGCGTCCTTGCCCGCGCCGCCGCAGCCCGGCGCTGGGTCATCGCTTCCGACGAAGGTCTGGTCGGCCACCGCGTCCACACCCACAAGCTTGGTCTAACCTTCAAAACCGGCGACATTCCTGCACTCCGAGAAACATTGCTGCAAGGCCTCGCGCTCACCCCCGAATACACGGCCACCACCTTCACACCTGGCCTCGCTAACTTTGCCTCACGCCACTCACGCGAAAGTTTTCGCACGGCATTGCTCGCACCGTTTTCAACAAACGCCCAAGCTCGCCCGATCCAACCTTGAGCACCGCCCAAGCACTTCCCATCAGCGTCGTCATCGTCGCAAAAAACGAGGCCCACAACCTCCCGCGCTGCCTCGCCAGCGTTCAAGGCTGGACCAGCGAAACCGTCGTCGCACTCAACGCCACCACCGACGACAGCATCGCCGTCTGCGCCAGCTTCGGTGCCACCGTTTACGAACTCCCGTGGCAAGGCTACCGCGACACCAAAAACGCCGCCCTCACCTTCGCCTCTAAAAACTGGGTTCTCTCACTCGACGCCGACGAAGAAGTATCCACAAAACTGCGACAAGCGATCGAATCGTTCTTCACCAGCGGCGCAGCCGCACGCCACTCCGGCGCGCGCTTTCCCCGCAAAGTTTTTTTCATGGGCCGCTGGATCTGCCATGGCGACTGGTATCCCGACTATTGCCTGCGACTCATCCGCCGCGACGCGGCCCGCTGGGGCGGCGACACCCATGTCCACGAGAAAATCGAAATCAACGGCCCCGTCGCCACCCTGCGCGCCGACCTCCTGCACTATCCCTTTCCAACCGTCGCCAGCTGCGTGGCCAAAACCCCGGTCTACGCCGAACTATTCGCCAAGCAACAAATCGCCCACCACCGACGCGTGTCATTCACAGCCGCTTTGATTCGCCCACCTTGGCGATTCTTCCGCGCCTACATCATTCGCCGCGGCTTTCTGGACGGTTTCCCCGGCCTTTGCGTTGCTTGGCTAACCGCCTTCGGCGCGTTCCAACGCTACAGCCGTTGGTACGAACTCCAGAACGAGCAATCCCCTCCGCATGCCTGACGAGCCTCCTCAGTTCAGTCGCGCAGCTGAAGAGTTGATCGCCAGCCTTCGCCGACAACCTCTCGAAATCCCGCGAGGCATGCGCAAACGGCCAACCAAAGACCTCGGCCCTCTCATCGCTCAAATCCTTGTCGACAACCAAATCGGCTGCGAGTCACCCGAGCAGACCATCCGCGATAAATGGGCCGAAATCGTTGGCTCAGCCAACGCTAGCTATTCGCACCCTGCCCGTATCGAGCGCGGACGCTCCCTCGTCGTCCTCGCATCCCATTCCGTCGTCCGCAACGAGCTCTTTCACCACCGCCTGCTCATTCTCGCTAAGATCCAGAAACTCACCGGCTGTGACCATGTTCGCGAAATCAACATCCGAGCCGGGTAAGATTTTGTTAATCTGGAACTCAGGAACTCTGGAAACAGACTGAAATCACTCTACCCGAAAGCTCTTTTCTGGTCCGTTCCAGCTTTCCTGAGTTCCAGATTAAAGTTCTGCGTGCCAACCCCAAAATTTCGCTTGCACCTCCTACCCCGACACAGAATAAATACACCTTGCGTTAGTGGAAGTCCGTCGGTTGCGGACTCCCACCATGACTGGTCTCACATCCCGTGAGATTGGAACGGTGACATCGGCCTCACAGCGGATGTCACGGGACCTCGAAAATCCCCTACAGTCGTGAAACTCAATCATTAAACCATGCCTACCGTAGTAAAACCAGAAATCATCGCCGAATACAAAATCCACGACAAGGACACCGGTTCATCCGAGGTCCAGGTTGCGCTTCTCACCGCCCGGATCAATCACTTGACCGAGCACCTGCGCACCCACCGTAAGGACTTCCATAGTCGCCGCGGCCTCCTGCAAATGGCCAGCCGCCGCCGCAAGTTGCTCGATTACTTGAAGAAGCACAATCTTCCCAAGTACAACGAGCTCCTGCAAAAGCTCAGTCTCCGTAAGTAACCAGTTTTAGCACGCAGGCGATCCGATCCGCGGATCGCCTGTTGTCATTCCGACACTCGCGATCAGATCGAGACATTTCCGTTTGCCGCTACCATTCAGGACGGAAGCAAACGGAAATCTCTCAGGTCGATTAGACCGAGGATGCAAGGGCCGGTTACCGCCCCAAGTCCTGTGCGCATTCCGCGCCCTAGGCCGTTTTCCGCAATGGAAACGTCAACCCCGAATCCCTCCGTCGCGTGTCGCGGACTGTATTCGTTTAACCGAGCCACGCATATCCGAATAAGCATAAAATGAATCAGAAATATTCCGTCACGGTCCCAGAACTCGGGATCACGTTCTCCACCGGCTCCATCGCCCAACTCGCCAACGGCGCAGTCAACGTCAGCGTCGGAGAGACCAATCTCTTCGTCACCGCTTGCGTCGCGCAATCCATGAAGCCCGGCCAGGACTTCTTTCCCCTCACCGTCGACTACCGCGAAAAATACGCCGCAGCCGGCCGTTTCCCCGGTGGCTACTTCAAACGCGAAGGCCGTCCTTCCGAGAAAGAAATCCTCACGTCCCGCCTTTGCGACCGTCCTTGCCGCCCGCTCTTCCCCGAGGGTTTCCTCAATGAAGTGCAGATCATCGGCCAGCTCATGTCCGTCGATCTCATCAACGAAGCCGATATCCCGATGATCAACGGCGCCAGCGCCGCTCTCGCCATCTCCGACATTCCGTGGGCCGGCCCGATCGCCGCCGTACGCGTCGCCCAAATCGATGGCCAGTTCCTCGCGAACCCAACCATCGAACAGATGTATTCCTCCACGCTCGACCTCATCTACGTCGGCACAGAGAAAAACATGCTGATGATCGAAGGTTCGGCTGACCAGATCACCGAAGAACGCTTCGTCGAAGCCCTCGCTTTCGGCCAGCAGGCCATCCAGCCGATCATCAAAGCCATCAAGGAACTCGTCGCTCTCTGCGGCAAGCCCAAGGCCACGTTCGCCCTCGTCGGTGCAACTCCCGCTGCCCGCGCCATCATCGAGCGCATCGTTCCTGCCGATCGCCTCGCCACCGCCATTTTCGGCAAAGAAAAAGCCGCTCGCGGCGCTGCCGTCAAACTCCTCAAGGAAGAAGCCAAGGCCGCTCTCACCGCCGAACTCGGCGCTGACAAGTTCACCGATGTCGACCTTAACGTCGTCTTCGAAGACCTCCAATACAAAGCCTACCGCAAAACCGTTCTCGAACGCGGCGTCCGCGCCGATGGTCGCGATGCCAAGAGCCTCCGCCCACTGAGCTCGCAGGTCGGCGTATTACCTCGCGTGCATGGTTCGGCCATGTTCCAACGCGGCGACACCCAGAACATCGCCATCACCACCCTCGGGCCGACCAAGGAAGCCCAGGACATGGACGGCCTCACCGGCGGCGCCACCTCGAAGAGCTTCATCCTTCACTACAACTTCCCTCCGTTCTCCGTGGGTGAAACCGGCCGCTTCGGCTCCCCCGGTCGTCGTGAAGTCGGCCACGGTGCCCTCGCCGAGCGCTCGCTCGTCCCGGTCCTCCCGCCTGAAGATGTATTCCCTTACTCGATACGCGTCGTCTCCGAGATCATGGCCTCCAACGGCTCGACCTCGATGGCTTCGATCTGCGGCGGCTGCTTGTCCCTCATGGACGCTGGCGTGCCGATCATCGCTCCTGTCGCTGGCATCAGCTGCGGTCTCATGACCCAGAACGCCACCGACGGCTCCATCGAAAAGTGGGTCAC
>JAYTWC010000677.1:0-1520 GCA_043743635.1 Verrucomicrobiota bacterium
AGGTTGTCCCAGTGGTTGAGCAGGCGGTGGTTGATTTTCGGCGTGCTCGTGACGGCGAGCGGGTCGATTGGCTGGCGGGTCTGGATGCGGCGCAGCAAGTCGAAGGAGCCGTAGAGAATGCCGATATCGTGTTCTGCGGAAACGACAATTTTGCCGGTTTCGTTTTGTTTCGGCGTGGTCAACGTGTAGCCATCGCTGAGCGTTGCGACGGAGCCGGCGGATTTCTCAATTTTCACCGGAACGTCGTGGCCAAGCATTCCCGTGAGGCCGAGTTGGAGTTCTTCGCGGGCAGCGGCAAGGGTTGGCGAATCGGTGCCCGTGGGTGTCGCCAAGACGATTTGCTTCAGCGCGGCGGTGTAGCGAGTGCTCGTTGCGGTGTCGGTGATCGCCTCGTAACGCAGCCACAGGCGGTAGCCGTCTTCGGCTCGGAGCATGGAAATCAAGCCGGTGGCGGCGAACAGCAGGCGGACGAAAACGCTGAGTAGTTTCATTTTTGGGCGTACTAGTGGTTATGGGTTGGCCGGCCCATGGATCTGGTAGCGACCGCCGGTTTGCAGTAAGGCGAGAAAGTAGAGCAAGCCGTCATAGTAACGCTCGCGCCCGGAGGGTATCGGCATGTCCCAAAGGCGTTGCACGAAAAGTTTCGCGTCGGGGCTGTCGGCTGCGAGCGCTCCGGTGGCGGCCATGGCGAAAAGCCCGGGGGAGAAATCCTTGGTGAGCGGCTTGCCATCGAGGGTGAAATTATTGGCGCAGGCTGGGCCTTGCGAGGCGAGGAAGGCGAGGACGCGGTTGCTTTGTCCGACCTGCCAGGAGTCGCGGCCGAACCAGGACCAATCGACCGCTACGTTGCTGATCGTGCGGTAGGCGTCGAAAAGGAAGTTTTCGTGGCCGTGACGCGGCTCGGCGGTTCCGTCGAAGGAGGAGTAGTCCGGCATGAGGCCGGTGAGGGGATGGGCGGCCTTTTGGAAAAGTTGACGACTGATTTGGGTGGCTTCGCGCAGGAACGCCCGGTCGTCTGGATCGGCGGCCCACCGCGCCCAGAGTTCGTAGAAGGCGGGCAGGTGGTACGACGGATCGGTGAACTGGCTGCCCGGTCCCTTGGGCACAAAGACGATCTGCTTGTGCTCGCGGTCGAACATCGTCGGAACCGCGCCAGCGTTGGCACCGTGTAACATCTGGCGAAGCAGCGTCTGCGCTTCCTTTTCGTAGTTAAAGATACCTTCGCCGTTGCCCCAGCGGTGAGCGGCGAAGAAAAGCGACATAACGAACCACTCCTCACCGTCAGGAGCCGGACCGGCGTGGATTTGAGAACCGTCGTAGCGGCAGTGCCAGGCGTAGTAACCCGCGAACGGGCCTTCATTGAGGTACATGCACCGCTTCGTCCATTTCCAGATGCGATCGAATTCGGCTTTTTGGTTCAGCTGCACAGCGAGCATCATCCCGTAGGATTGGCCTTCGCTGCGAACATCGTCGTGAACGATGTCGGGGATGTACGTCATGCCGTCAGCCGTCGTGTAGAA
>JAYTWC010000678.1:0-3263 GCA_043743635.1 Verrucomicrobiota bacterium
CCACTCGCCGGAAAGCAGCACTTCATGAGGATCCGTCGGCTGGCCACGCTCCCCGCGGTGCAAAAGTCCGATCAACATCTCAACCGCAAGCGCACCCAGTTTTTCAGCACTACAATTTATGCCTGCGTGCCCAAGCTCCACATGATCATTAACCAAAGTCGCAAGCCCAATATCTGACGGCACTTTCACGCCTATTTGTTTCAGCCAGGCAACAACCGGTAGGGCGTGAGTCACCAACAACGCATCGGGTTTATACTGCATGAACCAGGTTTGAAACAGCCGCGCATGATCTGCATCCGATTCAAAAATGAACGGCGGCAAACGATTGGCTGACGCAAAACCTAGTTGTTGCTGTAAATGAGCCCCCAACCAACGCTCACCGACACGCGGACTGTCATCGGCGTCTGAAAACACAAAGCCGATGCGCCGATATCCACGTTGAGAAAGCTGAACCATCGCCTCCCGAGCGCCTGAATAATAATCTTCCGCCACCCGATGAAGCGCCGGTTGCTGTAAAGTCAGGCCGAGCGCGACACAGGAAAAACGCTCCCACAGCAACGGCAATGAATGCCGCCCCGGAGGTAATCGGCCGATCAACAATCCGTGAATTCCGCGTGCCACCAATATATTGCAGAATCGCTCAGGCGTCATACCAGGCTCATTGAGCCAAAAGTGTTCAAGCTTGTAGCCGAATTCTTTCGCGCGCGCGACAGCGCCGGGGAAATAATCAGGCCGGTCATGATGCGGCGGCCGCCATCCATAACGCGTCGGATAATTCGTTACATAGGCTATAGGAGCATGACGAGCGGTTCGGCCCGTACGCCGCGATTGCATCAACGCAGCAACCAGCGGATTCACGCGATAACCCATTTTTTTCGCCAAAGCCTGAACATTCTGCCGCACCGCGAGCGAGATGCGTGGATGATCGCGCAACGCCAGCGACACCGTCGAGCGATGAACGCCTGCGCTGTCAGCAAGATCCTGAAGCGTCACTTGTGAAGGCATCAAAATACAACCAGCACTTCGTTTACAGATTTCATTGAGGGGTAAATCGGAAGGTACGGTACTCTTTCAACAATGCGAGCATATCCATGCACGCATTGTTGAACATATGCCCTCGATCCGACTCAACACTTGCTTGGCGAACCAGACGCCTCGGCTTTGGTTTGTAGCAGGATTTCCATAACTAACCGCCGTTGCCTAAATCGAGCCGGTACATTTCCATCGCCGGCTAGGAATAATTAAAAATCAATACTTACCGACAAATCCGATCACCCTGCCTGCACGTCTGCGGTGAGAATATATCCCTCGCCCTGTGCCTTTTTCAGCCATCGCGGCGTTTCTCCGTTATCACCGATTTTCTTTCGCAGACGCCAGATGTGCGTATCGACCGTCCGGGTTGAAGGGAAATAGGTGTAGCCCCAAACCACATCAAGAATCAGATCACGCGCAACGGGCGCGCCCATGTTCTTGGCCAGCAACTCAAGCAAGGCGTATTCGGTCCGCGTCAACGGCAATGGGGATTTCCCCTTGGTCGCAGCGCGTTTTGCAAGATCCACCTCAACCTCACCAAATCGAAGCACACTCATTGCCTCCTTCATCTGCATCGTGCCCTGCCTGCGCAACAAGGCCTGCACGCGCGCCACCAATTCCCGCCGATCAAAGGGTTTACCCAGATAGTCATCGGCGCCCGCATTGAGCCCATCGACCTTTTCCGAAATCGCATTCCGGCTAGTGAGCATGAGAACCGGGATCGTCAAATCGAGTCGCCGCAACTCAGCCGCGACCTCGAGACCGGTGAGGTTTGGCATCATCACATCGAGGATCACGAGCGCTGGCTTTTCTTTGGCAATCATCTCGAGGCCGTGCACGCCATCCACAGCCTCCAAAACACGATATCCCTCCGTCTGAAGGCATTGGCAGATGCTGGCCCGCATCGAACGCTCATCATCAACAACCAAAATTCGCGGTAGTAACTTCATGAATCGCGCCACCTTTGTAATGCAACGCGGGAGCAAAAATAAAGAATATTGGTTACCTCCATCCGTTATCGTTTGCCGAGGACTCCACCGGAAAAACATCTGAATGGTCCAGTTTGTGACAAATCGGTGACACGCAAAACCACAACATCTGCGACAATTCCGCCAATGAAAACGTTCGCTCACTCCATAGATTCCGTCCCGGCCAAGATTCGCGAAAAGCCCAAAATTCTCATCACCGAAGATGAACTGATCGTCGCCCTCGACCTCCAATCTCGCCTGCAAAACCTGGGATACGAAATCATCGGCATCGCCTCATCGGGCGACGATGCGATCCTGAACGTCGAGGACAACCATCCCGACCTCGTGTTGATGGATATCATGCTGGCCGGTGAAATGGATGGTATCGAAACCGCCCGACAGATACGCGAGCACCACGACATACCCATCATCTTCCTTACCGCCAACGGCGATCCCGGCACCCTCGAACGCGCCGGCGCCACCCACCCTTTCAGCTGCCTGCTGAAGCCATTTAAAGAACGTGAACTGAAGTTCAGTATCGAAATGGCGCTCTACCACCATACCACCACCCGGCAACTGCGCGATGCCCACGACCTGCTCGAACAACGCGTCCAGGAACGCACAGCCGAACTAGCCGCCACCAACATTGCTCTGCAAAAAGAACTTCGCCGCCACCGGAAAACCCACGAAGACCTTTGTGTCGCACACGCCATCGCCCAGAACGCCGACCGCGCAAAAAATGAATTTCTCGCCACCGTCAGCCATGAGTTGCTGACCCCGATGAATGGCATTCTCGGCATGACCGAACTCCTCAAGCAAGCCGCCCCAACCCCGCAGCAACGCGACTACATCAACGTGGTGCAAATCTCCGGAGAAACCCTGCTCTCCATCATCAATGACATGCTCGACTTCTCACGCATCGAAAACGGGACGATGGAGTTCAACCCGACTCCGTTTTCCCTGCGCGAACAACTCGATGCCTTCCTCAAACCACTCAAACTGCGCGCCACCGACAAATCACTCAGTTTTTCCTGGAACACGGCAGCCGACGTGCCGGACCGTATCGTGGCCGACCCAGTCCACATCGGCCAAGTACTAATTAACCTCGTCAGCAACGCGATCAAGTTCACCAACAGCGGGCAAATCGAGGTCAACGTAACCCAACTCGCCCGCGAACATAAACGCGTGCACCTCGGCTTCTCCATCCGCGACACCGGCATCGGCGTGCCGGAGAACAAACAAAAGGCGATCTTTGAACCGTTT
>JAYTWC010000679.1:0-2123 GCA_043743635.1 Verrucomicrobiota bacterium
GCAGCCGAACCCACCGACTATGTTCTACACGGAGTTGGCGGCGCACAGTCCGGCAACGCCGAGGCCGCCGTCACCATCAGCCTCGCCAAACGCCCGGGAGCGAACGCCATCGATGTCGTCAACGACGTACTCAAGAAAGTAGATACACTGCGTGGTTCGTTGCTGCCCGCCGATGTCGAAGTTTCCATCACACGTGACTATGGCCACACCGCAGCCGAAAAGAGCAATGAACTGCTCCTGCACATGGGCATCGCCGTCTTCGGCGTCGCGATTCTAATCCTCATTTTCCTCGGTTGGCGCGAGTCGATGGTTGTGCTGATCGCGATCCCTTCGACGCTCGCGCTGACGCTGCTCGTGTTTTACCTATATGGTTACACCCTCAACCGCATCACGCTGTTCGCGTTGATCTTCTCCATCGGCATTCTGGTGGACGACGCCATTGTGGTTGTTGAAAACATTGTCCGCCACGTGCGGTTACCCGGTAACGAAAATAAGAAGCTCGGCGAAATCGCGCTCGATGCCGTCGACGAAGTGGGCAACCCCACGATCCTCGCCACCTGGGCGGTCATCGCTGCGATTTTGCCGATGGCGTTTGTCGGCGGTTTAATGGGTCCGTACATGCGCCCGATCCCGATTGGTTCGACTGCGGCGATGATCTTTTCCATCATCATCGCCTTCACGATCACGCCCTGGGCCGCCATCCGCATTCTCAAACGTCACGCGTCCTGCGAACAGCACCTCCCCGAAGCTGAAAAATCCGCCCTCGCCTTCGAACACGATCACGTGCCATCCGACTGGTCCACTCGCCTCTATCACAAGGTTATGGATCCGCTGCTTAACCACGCAAAGTGGCGTTGGATTTTCCTAGGGACCATTGTTGTCCTTCTTCTGGCCGCCGTGGGCCTCGTTGGCGCCGGTGCCGTAAAAGTCAAAATGCTCCCCTTCGACAACAAGTCGGAGCTCCAGATCATCCTCAACACGAACGAGGGCACCACGCTCGAACAGACCACCCGCATCGCCAGCGAAATGGCCGCTGCGATTCGTACCGAGCCCGAGGTGCGCGACTACCAGATCTACGCCGGCACCGCCTCGCCTTTTAACTTCAACGGACTGGTTCGCCACTATTTCATGCGCCGTGGCCCGAACGTCGCGGACATCCAGGTGAATCTCGTGGGCAAGGGCGAACGCTCCGACCAGAGCCACGCCATCGCCAAACGCATCCGCCCGCGCGTCACCGCCATCGCCGCCAAATATGGCGCTTCCGTCGCCGTGGCCGAGGTTCCGCCCGGACCGCCCGTCCTACAAACACTCGTAGCCGAAATCTACGGCCCTTCGGAGGAGATGCGCCTCAAGCTCGCTCAGAAAATCCGGAGCATCATGGAAAAATCCGACGGCGTGGTCGATATCGATTGGTACGTCGAAGCCGACCAGCCAAAGGTCCACTTCGTCGTCGACAAAGAAAAAGCCGCGCTGCACGGCATCAACGCCACAACCATCGCCCAGACACTGCAACTCGGTGCTCAGGGCATGCAGGCCGATTTGCTGCATCTCCCCGGTGAACGCGAGGACGTGAACATCGTTTTCGAGCTCCCTCCCTCCGCACGTTCACAGCCGGAGTCGTTGCTTTCACTTCGCGTTCGCTCGGATCGCGATCCCGCTGCGCCTTCCATCCCGTTGAGCGAACTTGTCCGTATCGAACGCACCACGGGCGAACACAGCCTCTATCGGAAAAATTTGAAACCCGTCACCTACGTCACCGCCGACGTCGCCGGCATTGTCGAGAGTCCGGCTTACGCGCTCTTTTCAATGAACCGTGACATTGCAAAAATCGATGCGCGCGAATTTGGCGGCACCGACGCGAAACTCAATGTACTCAACTTCAGCCTGCCCTTCGACGACACCCAGCCCGCGATGAAGTGGGATGGCGAATGGCACATCACACTCGAAGTTTTTCGCGATCTCGGACTGGCATTTGCCGTGGTGCTCGTGTTGATCGCCATGCTTATGGTTGGCTGGTTCCGCAGCTACGTGACACCACTCGTGGTAATGGCGGCGATCCCATTTTCGCTGATCGGCATCCTCCCTGCGCATTGGGCGCTGGGAGCATTTTTTACCGCTACGTC
>JAYTWC010000680.1:0-6936 GCA_043743635.1 Verrucomicrobiota bacterium
TTCTTCGCTGGCTTAATGTGAGCGCGGCCGATTCGCGGCGTTTCATCAGCCAAAGGCAACAATGCTTCGCTCTCGGAACTTCCAAACCTGCGTCTTGAATGTTCCCGCAAGAAAAACACGACAAAGGTAAAAACAAGGCAAAGGCTTATCGTTAGGGTGAGCGGAACAACAGACATGTGGAAATTCAATTGGCGCGGTTAAGGGATAGTTCGGCTATTTAAAGTGTCGGGCAAAAGAATACGCTTTTTTATTCGTTTAATAAAAGAGAACTCACTCAACCGTTTCGGTATCGTTGCGATATCACTTATCAAAATCCAAGCCGCATTACGCGCACCGTTCGGGCATCAAACCTGTTTTTCGGCAGATTCATCAAAGCACACATCCTACTGTGATATGAAACAGATACATCGCTTCCTGAACACACCGTTCAGCGGGCCAAAGGATGTGATTAGCATTCATAATATACCACTTTAGCGTTATTTAAGCACAGGCAAGCGAAAGAACTCCGCGCGTTTTGACGACATCTATGCATTTTTTGTCATAGGCCCTATAAGTTGCGCACAAAAGATGCGTACGCTTCGCCAAACCATGCAGAGCGAGTCCATCGGACTTCTGGCATTTTGGATCCAGATGCACGACACCATTCTGCGCACGCTGCAAGGGTTGCGTCCCACCATTTTAGAGAGGTGGGAGACGCTTTTGCGTGCCGAGCCGGTTACCTCCCCTCTCGCGAATCCCGATTCCTTGGTGTACTTGATGAACTGGACGCTCGACCGCTTTTTCCACGAATTACGCGGATCATTGGCACGTCGCAGAATGACAGACTCGGCGCACAACAAGTCTGCCTGCGAAGAAAAGCTCGGTGATTCCTGCGCGTGCAGGATGAATCCATTATTGGCCTATTTCATGACCTCAGAAATCGCGATCATCCAAGCGGCCTTGCCGACGCTGGAACCACGCGAACGCGAAATCGTTCTCTCCTCCATTCGCATCACCCTTCAAGTGGTAGCAAAGCGCGAAATCGATACCTTTTGCGCTGTCTGTCAACGCCGCCCTGATTCACTCGCAGCCGCACACCAGCGCTGCGCTTCAACTCGTTAATACTTCCGCGTGCAATTTCTCGCGGAAAGTTGACGGAGATTCTCCTGCAATTTTTCGGAACACACGGTTAAACTGTGAAAGCGACTGGAAACCGGCCTCAAACGCAGCCTCGCTCACGCGTTTATGTGGATTCAACAGTAGGTTTTTAACCTTCTCCACCCGCACGCGAGCTAAGTAATCCGTGAAGGTCATACCCGTCGCTTTTTTAAACATTTTGCAGAAATAAAACGCGCTCGTGTTTACTGACTGAGCCACCTGCGCAAGTGTCAGATCATCGTCTTGGTGATCGGCGATATAATTACGCGCCTTGGTGATGACAGGCGGTTCGGACGTCTCTTCCTTCACCATCAACTGATTACTCAATGACGCCAAATGTTGGGCAAAAATCGAAAGCAAACGCAGGATCGACTCGTACTGCTTCTTCGTAATCACACGGGTTTGGAAATATGCCTCCTCGAAACGTTTCAAATCCACCTCCGTACCCCACGCCAGTAGTTGGCGTGATACGATATTGAACTCTTTTTTCGTCGGCGTATGCAGGAAAACCTGCCCGGTCTGCAGAAACGCCACCAAGTTTTCGCCCACGCGGATCGGCACCGCTGAATCACACATTCCGGCAAAACATTTCAAAGTTTTCGGCTCCAACCCCGCCGCCTCTTCCACCTTTTTTTGCAATTGCAAACATGCCGCACAGGAATGGTTCGACGTCGCCATTAACGAGCAGAATAGGTTCTTTTTCGGATCGTCATGATGCGGCAAATCAAACGCATCCAACGGGCGCAACGTCAGTGGCAAGCCCGTCGTTTCACGAAATGCCTGCTCATAATCGCGATAAATCTGCGACTGTTTGAGCTGTGCGATCATCAAACGGCTACGTTTGGCGGGATTGTCAGACGCGTCCATAAAGGGAAAGTTATGGTGCGTTTTTTGTCATCGCGCAATCGGGAATCTCAAAACAGTGCATTTTTTAAATACCTAATTATAAATAATTTAAGTAATTACCTGATGGTATTCATAAAATTAATCGTAAACAGTATTTGCGCAATCTGGCGTATCCCCAACTTCCCGAAAACTTTACAAAATGCTGCTGTAGGACAAAATATGCGTATATCGCTCCTTCTAAACGGTGCATCGCCTCGCCCCGATCAAACATCCCGTCCATTCGGTGACACGGCATCGGAAATCAAGGCACCGCCGCATCTCACTGCGCCGACAGAAATTCCTTTCAATGCAGCCAACGAAACGCCACAAACAAATTCAGCGCTGGCATCGCTCCATAACAACAACGCCGCTTTCCTGCGTTTGCCTGCGGACTCCTTGGTTCGGTTTCCTTTCAGCGAACCGAACTGTTTCCACCACATTTCCTGATTTACCATGCTCTGGACCCGCAAACACCTCATTACGCTCGAAGAACTCAGTCTCGCCGAGATTGAGCAAATCCACACCACCGCTTCCGCCTTTAAGAAGGTGCTCGCCAACGGCGTCAAAAAACTCCCCGCCCTGCGCGGCAAGACAGTCGTCAACCTTTTCCTCGAACCCAGCACGCGCACGCGTATGGCCTTCGACATGGCAGCCAAACGCCTGAGTGCCGACGTGATCTCCTTCGATTCCGCCAGCAGCAGCACGACCAAAGGCGAAACCCTCCGCGACACGGCCCAAAATATCGAGGCCCTCAAAGCCGATCTAATCGTTATCCGCCACGCCGCCTCCGGCTCGCCGCTCTACCTCAGTAAGATTCTCAATATTCCCGTAATCAACGCCGGCGACGGTGCCCACGAACACCCCACGCAAGGCCTGCTCGACACCTTCACCATGAAGGAACACCTCGGCGCGCTCAAAGGCCGCAAGGTCGTCATCCTCGGCGACATCCTTTTCAGTCGTGTTGCCCGATCTAATATCTACGCCCTAACAAAAATGGGTGCCGCTGTCACCCTCGTCGGCCCGGCTACGCTCGTCCCCCACTCCCTGACCGAACTCGGCGTACAGGTTTCGCACGATCTGCGCAGCGCTCTCGCCGATGCCGAAGTTGTCATGCTTCTGCGGATACAACACGAACGCCAGGCCAGCAGCCATTTCCCCTCGCTCGGTGAATACACGAGCATGTTCGGCCTCAATAAAACCCGCGCCTCCTGGCTCAATCCCAAAGCCATTATCATGCACCCCGGTCCGATCAACCGCGGCGTCGAAATCGACAGCGATCTCGCCGACGGCGAACGCAGCGTGATTCTCGAACAGGTCTCCAACGGCATCGCCGTCCGCATGGCCGCCCTCTATCTCTGCTCCGGTGGCCAGCCCGAAGACGCGACCGTGACGGACTAATTTTTTGCGGCAAATCCCAAAGCTCAATTTCAAGAAACGCCATGCCTTCTCTCTGGATCTCCAACGCCCGCGTAATCGACCCGGCTTCCGGCCGCGACGAAGTCGGAAACGTATTCATCACCGACGGTAAAATCGTCGCCCGCCTCTCCACCGCCGACAAAAAGAGCGCAAAGAAAATCGACGCCCGTGGCCTCGTCGCCTGCCCCGGCCTCGTCGACATCCATGTCCATTTTCGTGAACCAGGCCAGACACACAAAGAAACGATCGCTACCGGCACACAGGCCGCAGCTGCCGGCGGTTTCACCTCCGTCGTTTGCATGCCGAACACCTCCCCTGTGGCCGACACCGCCGGCACGATCCAATTCATCAACGATGCCATCCGCCGCGACGCCGTGGTGAAAGTTTATCCCACTGGCTGCATCACCGCCGGCATGAAAGGCCAAGCACTCGCCCCCATTGGCTCGCTGAAGCGTGCCGGTGTCGTCGCCATCACCGATGACGGCGAATGCGTACAAAACAACGAGCTCATGCGCCGCGCCGCTGAGTACGCAAAGATGTTTGACCTCTGTGTCATGGATCACTGCCAGGACTCCGCGATGACTCAGGGCGCCGTCATGAATGAGGGCATCATGTCGATCCGCCTCGGCTTGCGGGGCTGGCCCAACGCCGCCGAGGACATCATCGTCGCGCGTAACGTCATTCTCTCAACCTACACCGGTGCGCATATCCACATGCAGCACATCTCGTCGAAGAACTCAGTCGAACTCCTTCGACGCGCCAAAGCCCGTGGCGTCCGTGTCACCGCAGAGGCCACCCCGCATCACATCGCTCTCACCGACGCGGAGCTCGCGACTTACGACACGAACTTCAAGATGAATCCGCCGCTCCGAACCGAAGCGGACCGCCAAGAAATCATCGCCGGCCTGCGCGACGGCACCCTCGACTGCATCTCGACCGACCACGCTCCACACACCGACTACGAAAAGGACAAGGAATTCGACTACGCACCCAATGGCATCCTCGGCCTCGAGACGTCGCTCGCGATCTCGTTGCAAGTGCTCGTTCGGGAAAATAAATTTAAACTCCCCCACGTCATCGACCTGATGACGCGCAAGCCCGCCGAAATTCTGAAACTCAACGCCGGCACGCTTGCCGTTGGCGCTCCTGCCGATGTTTGCTTGTTCGACCCCGAGGAATCCTGGGTTTACAATTCTCGAAAGGGCTTCAGCAAATCGAGCAACTCGCCCTGGCACGGCGAAACCCTCAAAGGCCGCGTCAAGACCACCATCGTTGACGGCCGCGTTGTCTTCACCGACGGCAAGATCAAGTAAACACAGCCCGGTTGGCCTACTGACCGTTCAGAAAAATCGCCTTCTTTGAGTCGATTTCGAGCCACATTTTGGGAAACGGAACAAAGCCGACCGTATAAACTTTCTTGTCGGAAATCTTCCCCGTGCGACCGTCATACAGCATCAAACCCACGCCTTTTTCAACAGGTACCTGTATCGCAATCAATGCGTTGATCGTCGTCGGATCGTAATGCGCCACCAGCAGCTGCGCGAGTTCCTCTGCAACCAATTTCTGTTCAGGTACCGCCGGTAAACTTTCCAAAACCGCCACTGCTTTCGCGTCCGACGGCGTTTTGAAGGGCCAGCTGATTTTCAGCTCCGGCTCACCTCGTTTGTCCGCTTCGCGCTTTGCATGGCGCAATTCATCCAACGTGCTCTGAATGGTCTTCATGCCAACGGTGGGTGCCTGATCGATCGATAAAACGGGTTTCACCTTCTCTTTCGTGGGGGCGCCCTGAGTTTCTTCGGATGAAGACCAGAGCCGTGAAACCATCTGCCAGCTAACCGTTGGAATTTTTGGTGGGTGATGGATTCCATACCACGTTGTCACCGCCAACAATACAGACAAAATTACCGAACCAGCCAATCCCACCATTCGCGTCGGCCCAAAACCTGGAGGAAGAGCGATAGGCATCGGCGCGGGATCAATCGCCAACCGTGCAATCGCTTCATTGATTTCCCTCAGCGAGGCACGCAAGGCTCGCGACGAAGGGGTTCGCTCTGTTTTAAGAACCGCGAGCGCTTCTTCCCGGCAACGCCACCAACCTGACCGGAAAGTCCACGGCGTGGCCTCGGGCAAACTTTTGTTTAGTTTTGGACGGTGTGAACCGAACCATAAGACACGAGCCAAAAACATGACCACGGGGCAAGCCACGGCAACAGCATAAGCCAAAGCATTTTGCCCGACAAAAGCGACCGTCGCCCCGATCATAAACCAGATCGGCAATATGAACCGCAGGCGCCCAAAAATCAGCGGTCCATATTTCAACGCCTTGCCCAAGCCCAACCAATACCCAGCAATCGCCAACTTTGCTCCTTTCTCGTTAAGAATATTCAGCTGCTCTTCATTCCACTGACGATGCGTGACGTATTTGAAACGGATCGGATCGCGATTTGTGTAGGCTACGACAACAAGTTCGGCATGCCCGAGCTCTTTCCTTTTAAAGAATTTGTCGAGTGACTCATCGCGTGAGCAGGCATACAGTTTAAGCATCTCCGCACGTCTCTTACTCAACGCAATCTCAGGCTCCAAGCAGAGTTGAATCAAGGATGCCACCTGAAGCAGGTCGCCATTCGAGATCCATCCATTCGCTAGCGCCAACGCGAGCGCCGCTTCATAAATTCGCCCTAATTCACCCAGCATGCGCCCCACTTCTGCGTCAATTTTCTCGAGTTGTTGCACAATCGGATGCGCAATCAATCCGTAGACCGTACCCAATCCGACAGGCTGTGCTTCAGGAGCCAGCAGCCCTTTCAGATAGACGTCATCCACCCGTTTGCCGCGAATTACGAGGGGGGCATGATGCCCAATTATAAATTTGAGGGCAACCGCCATCACCACGTCATCTGTAATTTCCGAAGGCAACTGTTGAAAGGCCGGCGCATCGCGCAACTTCAACAAGGCATCGAACCTTTCCTTCGTTTTCCTGTGGGCGTTTTCGATTCCTAAAAAACAGGCCAGCGTTCCTTCATTTGAAGTCCCAAAAATATGCATCAATCCCTCTTGCCAATGTTCTGATTGGGCAAAGATCTCCGCCGCCTCTGGTACGGTGTAAGCGCGATCGCGCCAAATAAAGAGCCGTTCGTTTTTCGGCAGAAAGTAACGATCCTTGACCGGCACCTTACGCAACCACGCCTCAACCTCAACCAACCCCCACCGACCATCTCGTGATCCCGTCAACAAACCGCGCAACAACGCCGTCAGCTCTTGATCCATCGCCGGCATCGCTTCAACCGCTCCCGCCCTCATATTCACGTCCAGCTCCTTGAGCAGATTTTCGGCGCGTGTTCGCAACTCTTGGGTCTCGCGGCTCACGTCACGGTCCAAAATATGCCCCAGTATGTGACGCCCAAGAACGACCTCTTGAACCACACGACCCAACGACCACCAATCCCAGGCACGCAGACTTGGCCCACGCGGAAAATGATATAGTCCGACCGTCTCGGG
>JAYTWC010000681.1:0-7058 GCA_043743635.1 Verrucomicrobiota bacterium
GCCGCTTTTGAAGGACGTGCTGGAACCGCGTCGGCTGCATTTTTGTTATCCGCCTTATTATCCCGTGGTGTTTGTGGGCATGCGCGAAGATGCGACCCATCGCGGAGGATTGGCCTGGATGGCCGATGTTCCTGCGGGAGCAGCGTGGTACAGCGGCCAGAACGTCTGGTCGCAACCCGCGCAATTGCGCGATATTTATGAGATCGGGGTCGACCAGCCGATTTATGCGCTGGTGCTGACGCCGCACACACTGGATAAACCATTTTATAGCGAACTTACGCGTATCGGCAAAAATGCGGGCCGGTTGGGCGAATGGAGCGAAGTGTATTCCGGGTTGGTGAAGGGACGGTTTCCGCCGGCGTTTCCTTTACAGTTCCCGCAGAAAGTTTCGGACAATCTGTACGTGCTGTTTGATCCCCGGGTATTGCAGCAGACGGGAAAATAATTGCGGCGCACCGATCCGCACTCGTAACGTCCGCGCCGAATCACACCCATTAACATGAGAGTATTATGCATCATCATCAGTCTCGTTTGTCTGATGATTGTACCTGTGAGGCTGGTTGCGGTTTATGCGCCAATTCCCGAGCAAGAGCAGGGCAAGATCCTGACCGTTTATCTGGCGACCGGTGTTTATCATGATTCCAATATTTTCGGTGGGTCGGTCAACGAGGTGAGCAGTTTCGTTTATGAGTTGAACCCGAGTTTGGTGTTTAATGCATCGGTCGATGCTAAGACGCTGGTTGCCGCTTCTTATCGGTTGTCGCTCGATTATATGCCGGACCGTCCCGGAAAGAAGGAACTCGACAGTCACGAGTTTACGGCGCGCATCGCGCATACCTTTACGCCGCTGATGTCGCTTGATTTGAGCGACACCTATCAGGTTTCAAAGAACCCTGAATCGTTGCTGCCGGGTGTCGCGACGGTGGTGAATACCGATCAATCATATAGGCGCAATCAGTTTGACGCACGTTATGTCGCCGGCCTCACCAAACGCACAGGTCTAGTTTTTAAAGGTCGCGCTACACGGTATGATTATACGAACGCCATTCTCGGACTCAGCCTCGATCATAATGAATATCTGTTTGGGCTCGCGGCAGAACACGCTGTGTTACCCGATTTGAAGACGGTCCTGGAGTACCGGCATTTGATGATTAATTACGACACGGCCGGTGACGTGAAGGATAAGCATTCGGATTTTCTCCTGATCGGTGCCGATCATGCGGTGAATGAACGCCTCGGGCTGACGGGGCGGCTAGGCGCAGAACGGCGTAGTCGGGCGGGAGGAGCGAACGCCACATTGCCCTATGCCGAACTCGGTTTTAAGCTCGATTACGCAAAAGGCTCGTACGTGGCTTTTGGATACAGTTACTCGGTTGAGGAGACGTCCAACATCGAACTTTATTCGGACATGAGCGTGAATCGCTATTTTGTGAACGTCCAACAGGTCGTCCTGTCACAGCTCACAGCGACCGGTTCGGTCACCTGGGAGCCGTCGCAGTTGAATGGTCGTGCGGGCGAACGTGATTTGAATGAAACGAACACTCAGGTCGGCCTCGCGCTCATTTACCGACCGGGAAATGTTTGGTCCGTTTCGGCGGTTTTTGACTACGATCACATCACCTCGGATGATGGAGCGCGTAAGTTAAAGCGCGCCCGTTCTGGATTGAGCGCGAAGTACGTATTCTAGTTAAACGCCTGTCATTCGCGCTTTGCAGCGGTACAAAGTGCTTGCCGATTCTGTCAGAGGGAAGTTCCTTAATATCGTTTCATGGTTCACACCCACCACGCTGGTAAAGAAGGCGCATCACTCGCCGAATTTTTCTCACTGCTTCGTTTGCGCAAGGCGTTGATCTTTCTGATCGTCGGTCTTGTGTTGACCACGACTTTGATCGTGACGGCATTTTTGCCGAAATGGTATCAATCGACAACGGCGGTGCTGGTGAAGAAACCCGAGGGCGAGGTGAAACTTTTCCAAGCACAGCAGAGCGGGTATTATGATGCGTATTTCTTGCAGGATCAGTTCAAGATCATGCAGGAGGCCAATGTCCTTTTGCCCGTGATTGAGAAGCTCGGTCTCAATGAGAGACTTGCAACGATGATTGGCACGACGGGTTCGTTGCCGCCGGATATGACGCTCGATTATCTGCGCAAGAAGATGCTCAACATCGAGTCGCCGCGCGGTTCGTCGGTGATCGAGATCACCGTTTCTGCGCAGGATCCGCGTCTCGCGGCCGACATCGCCAACGAGATTGCCCGCGTCTATTCTGACGACCGCATCAATGTCGCCACGTCTTCGCAGCGCGAAGGACTGGCCCAGCTTCGCAAAGAACTCGAAGCTCAGGAGCGCACGGTGTCGACTCAGCGCGATCTCGTTGAGAAACTTCGCAAGGATCTGAATATTTCCGGCGTCGATCTCAACGCGCGTTATAGCGACATCGATATTGAAAATCTGCGCCAGATGCAAAACTCGCTCATTGCGCTGAGCGTCGACGCGATCGGTCGTAAAACCCGTTTTGAACGGTTCAAGAGTATTCCCTCTGAGGATCGGATCGGTTTGGTCAACTCCGAGCTCATTCAAGATCCCAACATTCAGAATCTCCTTCAGGCCTATTTGCTCTCCGACCAAAATGTCGCCAAGCTTCGTGCGCGGTTGGGCGAAGCGCATCCTGACTTAATCGCTGCAGTGGAAAACCGCGCAAAGATTCGCGAGCAGCTCGATGCTCAATTGCGGGGTTACGAATACGCTCTCGAAATGGCCTACAAGGAGGCCGATGCACGGGTGAATGAACTTAAATCTCAGCTTACGCAGGCTAAGACTGACCAGATTCTTTCGGCGCGCGACCGCATGCGCCCCTTTGAGGAAGCGGCGCAAAAATTGGACGATGAGACGCGTTTATATTCGTCCCTTAAAGTCATGCTGCGTCAGCGCGAAATCGATTTTCAAGTGCCGAAGCGCACAATTGAAATCCTTAACCACGCCGAACCGGCACGAACTCCGTCGAAACCAAGCTGGAGCCTGAATTCCATTTTTGCGCTGTTGTTTGGCATGGTCTTGGGCGTGGGGACGGCGGTGTTGATTGAGTATTTTGACACCAGTTTTCGCAACGTCGCCGAGGTCGAAAATCGTATCCAGCGGCCCGTGTTGGGCGTGATTCCTTTCAAGGAGGATCCGCTCAAAAAAACGCCCGGTGTGGAAGAAGATCCGGCGGATTTGGAGCCCTTTCGCGTCCTTCACACGAATATCAACCTCGCGCTTAAGACGAATGAACGTGGCCGCAGTTTAGTGATGTTATCCGCAGGCCCTGGCGAGGGTAAGTCGACGACGCTTTTCCGGCTTGTGCGGGCGATGGCGGCGGCCGGTGAACGCGTGTTGCTGATCGACGCTGATTTGCGGCGGCCGACGCAACACCAGCTGATCAATCTTCGCAAAGAGCCGGGCTTTGCCGACTTACTCCAGGGCAAGGCGGATTTAAAAGCAGTTACCCAAGTAGGGATTGCGAAGAACCTCGATTTCATCGCCTCGGGCTCGTGCAACGGTTTTACGCTCAGCCTCCTGTATGTTGAACGTCTAAAAACGCTTCTTCAGGAATTGCGCGGGCGTTATGACCGGATCGTATTTGATGCGCCGCCCGTGATCGGTGTGAGTGATGCTTCGGTGCTCGCTAGCGTGGTGAATGATACGGTTTTGTTGATTCAACATCGCCGCAATCCCCAGAGCATGGTGTTGCGAGCCCAGCAGATCATCGAGAGCTTGAACAACAAGCATATCGTGGGAGTGGTTTTGAACCGTGTGCCGCAAAATTCCGGCGAAGATTACGGTTATTACACGCGTAATTATTCCTATTACAGCACCAATCCGAGTCGGTCTGAACGGCGTCGTTCCTCGGCAGAAAGCAAGGAAACCCGCGAGGAACGGATTGCTTATAACGAACGCGACGGAGGCAGTCGGCCACCAATTAAAAAATAGCTATTGACGGATGCGAGCAGACCCATACTTCTGATCGCCTTCGCTCAAGCGGGCGTAGCTCAGTTGGTAGAGCACTACCTTGCCAAGGTAGACGTCGAGAGTTCGAGTCTCTTCGCCCGCTCCATTTTAGGAAAGCGTCTCAGGATGTCCTGAGGCGCTTTTTTGTGCCCTAACGTGCCATCCAGAGAGGTTTGCGCGATTGACGGGAATTGTCAGGCGCGGACACCGAATGACCTGAAAAGACCGCTGCGGGTGCGTCAGGAGGTGCGTCATTTTTTGGCACAATTAGAGAGGGCAAAGCGTCGATTGCCGCGAGTAAAGGAAGGTGCGATGCGTCCGTATAAACTTTCGCGGTCATCCACCTGCCTTTGCTTGTCACCGCGACGCTGACTTTCTGGCCAAACTCGTCGGCCTTCTAGGCTTTTCCTTTCTGATTGTTACCGGAACAGCTTGCGCAGTGCTTTGATTTCCGCAGCGCGTTTTTCCCTGAATCGGCGCTGGCGTTGGGCATTCGCTTGGCGTTTTTCATCCGCCGGTTTGCGGGGCCGTCCCGCGTGCAGCGAGAGGGGCAGGTCTGCGGATGGCGTATAAATATTGCGGCGTTTGAAGGCCAACGGGGCATGAGCAAGCGCGAGCGCACGCAGTTTTAGGCTCTCGTTTTCTTCACTAAAGGATGGTTCGGTAAGGACGCGCGAGGAAGTGAAGGCCCAGTTTGGAGGCTGGATACCCGCTTTAACCGCTAAGTGTTCTGCGTAGGCAGCGAGCCAGGCATCGGCGACCTCTCCTTGGGCGAACTTGCGACATAAACGTGGCGGCTCCTCGGTAATAGCAACCGAAGCGAGAGGACGTGACGATACTAACCGCAACTCGTGGAGCCAGTCGCGCAGATGCCGTCCGAAGTCAGCGAGTGACTCCGATTGTTCGGCGACGGCCTTGAGCGTTGAAGGGCGTTGGTTCATTTAGATGGTTTGAACGCTGAGGCGACGACTTCCTTGGCCGCTTTGGAGAGTGCGTCGTGAGGGAAGAATTTGTCGTGGATGGCTTCGGCGGCTTCCACTGATTTGAGGTTCATCTTTGTGACCAGAAAACGAATATCGGCGTAGTCGCCGGCGTAGCCAGGCAGGGGAGGGCGGCAGGCGCGGAGCTTCATCGCCAGCAGGTATTGCGCGGTGGGAACGCTGATCCGCAGTCCTTCACCGAATTCGTCTCCGGCTAATTCACGCTTGGCCTCTTTTTCGGCGAGAAACTGCTTCACGTTATCGTTCAGCCAGTCCTCCGGCAGATCGAGTTCCTTAGCGACTTTTCTGGCCAGCTTCTGCGCGATGGCAGCGGGGCGGACAAGTGCGTCGACATCCTTGGTCGCGTCGCGTGAGCCGTACACCAGCGTGAAGACGGCATCGCCGTACAACGAGACCTCCAGCGTGACGTCGTTCTCGCAAGCAAGCTTGCCCAAGCGACGCAGCGCCTGGGTGATTCGTGCTCGATTTAAAGCTTCGTATGGCATGATAAAACGTTACGTAACGCTTTATCGTTTGGCAAGTGTTGGATGCGGGTCGCCTGCCTCCGTGGATGCGACGCACTAGGTCACTCACAAGACGATGACCTTAGGCGGGTGGGATCAGGGTGCAGGTTGGGCAGTGACGGTGCTTTCGGCAGGTGTTAGGCCTTTGCTTGTGGCGGTGAGGCGTAGCATGCCGGGTTCGCGCGGGGCTTGCACGATGACTTGGGCCAGGCCGTTGAAGAGGCTGCGGCTGGCGGGCGCAGCAGGTGTGGTGATTCGGAGAGAGCCGAGGCGGGTGACGAGTTCGGGGATGTGGTTTTGTTTGTCGGCGAACGGAGCCACTAGGAGTTGTATTTGGTTGGAGCCGGTTTTGAGGAGCGTGGGATCGAGTTTAAGTGCGGGGCCGACTTTGGCGGTATCGACGTCGCGGGCGAGTTCGCGGCCATTAAGATAGACGGTGGTTTTGGTTCCGAAGGTGGGGAGAATGATTTCCAGGGCGGCGCCGGTCGGAACGGTGGGCAGCGTGAACGAAGCAGAAAGGTCGTAGAGTTCACCGGGCTGAGGCCTCGTGGCTTGCCAGTGGCCGAGCTTGGAAAGCGGGGCGAGTGTTTCGGGTGCGGAGGGGAAAGCGGTGCTGGCGGGGGCGATGCGGCCGAGCCAATTTTCCAGGGCGATGATGGAAATGGTTTCGTTGAACTGTTCGGGTTCGAGGCAGCTTGGGTTGCCGTTGCCAAGGCCAATGATGCGGCCGCCAGTGAGGTCGAAGGTGATCAAGTTATCTGCGGTTGGAACGGTGCGGCCTTGGGCGTCGCGTACTGAAACGGTGAATACAGCCACGTCGGTGCCATCCGCTTGGAGAGCCGTGCGGTCGGGCGTAAGCACGATTTGGGTGGCGACGCCGGTGGTTTCGACGCGGGTGGTCTCGACGACCTTGCCGGCGCGGTAGCCGCGGGCTTCGAGTGTGCCGGGCGCGTAGGCGACTTTCCATTCGAGGTGGCCGTTGCGCGGCATGTCTTTTTTTCCGAGCGAAGCGCCATTGAGGAAAAGTTCGACGGCCTCGTGGTTACTATTGCTGGAGACGGTGATAGCCTGGCCTTCCTTGCCCGACCAGTTCCAATGAGGGAAAAGGTGCAGCACAGGTTCGTCGGTCCACCAAGCTTTCAGGTAGAAGGAGCTGTCCTTGGGGAAACCACAACTATCAAGCAGGCCAAATTGGGAAACCACGGCGGGGAAGTCGAACGGGGTTGGCTCGCCGCGATAGTCAAAACCCGTCCAGAAGAACAGGCCGGCAAGAAAGGGGCGGGCGGCGTAGTAGTTCCAGCCTATTTCGCAGTTGCCGCCGGAGTCGCCTTTGAGCAGCGGCGCAAGGTGGGCTTTTTGCCGATCATCGAAATAGATGCCACGCGTGCCCTGGGTGGTGGTTTCCTCGGTGCCGACGCCGGGTTGGTTCGGAAATTCGGCGTGCTGTTTATCAGGATTGGTTTGGGCGATGTAGTTGTAACCCACGACATCGACCACGGTCGAAATACCGCCCCAGCCGCCGCTGATGGCGACGGTCGCACGACGCGACGGATCGAGACGTTTCGCGAA
>JAYTWC010000682.1:0-5490 GCA_043743635.1 Verrucomicrobiota bacterium
GATGATCAAGCGCCACCTTAAGAAATCTCAAGAACATCCCAACGGCACCATTTCGGAACGTGAAGGTTCTGTGCATATCTCTAACTTGATGAAGCAGGCTGACTTTGAAGCCAGCAAGGCCGCAAAGAAGACCGCCTGAGCATATTCACCTTGATTCGGCGGCCTTCGGGTCGCTAACGTCGAACCTTTTCCCTTTCCAAACACACTCTCTATGCCTTCGGGTCGGAAATCCGGAGGCCTTGCACCATGAGCAGTTACACACCTGTCCTTAAAAAACTTTATAACGAGCAAATTTCCGCTCAGCTCCTCAAGAGCCGCGGTTATAAGAACAAACACGAGATCCCGAAGCTCGAAAAGATCGTGTTGAATACCGGTATTGATGCCGATGCCGACAAGAATCAAATCGCCGACGCTGCTCGCGATCTCGGATTGATTGCTGGCCAAAAACCAATTCTCACCCGCACGCGTAAGGCAATTTCCAACTTCAAATTGAAGCCAAACCAGATTGTTGGCGCACATGTTACGCTCCGTGGTAACTCGATGTGGGAATTCCTTTACCGCCTCCTTGCCGTTGCGCTCCCGACCATTCGCGATTTTCGTGGCGTTCCGCCCAAGCTCGATGGCCAGGGTAACTACAGTATCGGTATCTCCGATTTCACAATCTTCCCTGAAATCACGGTTGAAAACGTGAAGAAACAGATGGGGCTCGATATTTCAATCGTCACCACTGCAAAGACCGACGAAGAGGGTCGCGAACTTCTCAAGCTTCTAGGTATGCCCTTCCGTCGCACCGAGCAAGCTCCCACCAAGGCAGCTGCCTCGACCCACGCCTAAATTTAAACGCTTACTGCCATGCCGAAAACTTCCGCCATCGAACGCAACAAGAAGCGCATTCGCCTCGTCGCAAAACACAAGGTTGTCCGCGCTGAGTTGAAGGCGATCCTCGCCAATCCTGCCAGCACCGACGAAGATTTCTTCGCCGCGCAAAAAAAGATGGCAAAGCTCCCTCGCAATTCGTCGGCCGTTCGCGTCCGCAATCGTTGTGCGCTCTCCGGCCGCCCTCGCGGTTACAAACGCAAGTACGGCGTTTCCCGTCTCACCTTCCGTGAATTGGCCCTCGCTGGAAAAATCCCCGGCGTCACCAAATCTTCTTGGTAAACTCTTTCGCCCCCGGGAGTCGGATATGACCCGGCGGCACTTAAACTAGAAAACATCCACCATGACCGATCCAGTCAGTGATTTCCTCACCCGCCTTCGCAATGCGTCGAAGGCCGGACTCGCTGAATGCGCTTCCCCGCATTCCAAACTCAAGGAAAGCCTAGCAGGCATCCTTAAAGCCGAAGGCTACGTCTCAGACCTTTCCAACGGCGTCGATGCACAGGGCCATAAGACCCTCATCGTCAAAATGAAGTACGTTGATAACGCACCCGCAATCACCGCACTCAATCGCGTTTCGACCCCAGGTCGCCGCCTCTATTTCCGCTACACCGAGATCCCGCGCGTCCTTAACGGCCTCGGTATCAGCATCCTTTCGACATCGAAAGGCTTGCTTAAAGACCAGGACTGCCGCCGGCAGAAACTGGGTGGTGAACTCATCTGCAACATTTGGTAACCGGAGAACGAATACACATGTCTCGCATCGGCAAAGTTCCTGTTCCCATTCCTGATAAGGTCAAAGTCACCATCACTGGTGAAAATGTTCTCATCGAAGGACCCAAGGGTAAAGTTTCCAAGACGTTTTCCTCGGTTGTGAAGATTACCGTGGCCGACAAAAAAGTCACCGTCACTCCGGTTGAAGATTCTCGCTTCGCGGGTGCCATGTATGGCACCGCTCGCTCGATCATCGCTGGCATGGTGAAAGGTGTCACTGATGGCTTCGTCAAGGAGCTCGAAATCCAAGGCGTCGGCTTCAAGGCCAACCTCAAAGGCAAGCAGCTCGACCTCGCGCTCGGCTACTCGCATCCGATCCTCTTCGACATTCCGGAGGGCATCAAAATCACCGTCACCGATCAGACCAAGCTCAAGATCGAAGGGTCCGACAAGCAACTCGTCGGAGCTGTGACCTCTAATATCCGCGCCTATTATCCGCCTGAGCCTTACAAGGGCAAGGGTGTCCGTATCGTCGGCGAACGCGTCCGTCGTAAGGAAGGCAAGACAGTCGCTTAAGCCCACGGCCTACGCGAATTCCGCACCGCCAATCCCAAATAACAAATTTTGTGAACACTATCCGCAAAGCCGACCTCCTTCAGAAACGCCGTTGGAGAATCCGCAAGAAAGTCAAAGGTACTGCCGAACGTCCGCGTCTCTGCGTTCGTTTCTCTGGCAAGCATATTTACGCCCAAGTCATCAACGACGACACGGCCACAACCCTCGTATTCCTATCGAGCCTCGACACCGAAATTCGCAAGAAGAAACTCGGAGCCAACATCGCTGGTGCGAAGGAACTCGGAGTCGCCTTCGCAACGAAGGCCAAGGCCGCCGGCCTCAGTGCCGTCGTCTTCGACCGCTCTGGCGCCCCCTATCACGGAAAAGTAAAAATATTCGCAGAGGCCGCCCGCGAAGGTGGTCTGGTATTCTAACACATGAGCACCGAACCCACTCCTTCTTCTTCCCCCGCTGCTGCACCCGCTGCTGCTCCTGCTGGACAGAACCGCGATAATCGTGGTCCTCGCCGTGAATTTAATCGTGGCGGTCCCCGTCGCGACAACCGTAACGGACCTGCTCTCGGCGCTGATGGAGCTCCTGAGATGGTTGAGAAAGTTGTTTTCATCAACCGATGCGCCAAGGTCGTCAAAGGTGGTCGTCGTTTTAGCTTCTCTGCGCTCGCCGTCGTTGGCGACCGTAAGGGTAAGATCGGCATCGGCTACGGCAAAGCCAACGAAGTTCCTGAGGCCATTAAGAAAGGCACCGCCAACGCTCATAAGCGCATGGTGTCCGTCAAGCTTAAGGGTGACACCATCCCGCACGACGTTTTTGGCGAATACGATGGCGGCAAAGTTCTTCTTAAACCCGCTTCTCCTGGTACCGGCTTGATCGCTGGTGGCGGTGTGCGCGCGGTCCTCGAAGCTGCTGGCATCAAGAACGTCCTCACCAAGTCGATGGGTTCCAAGAACCATATCGCCGTGGTGCATGCGACGCTCAACGGTCTGCGCAAGCTGCGTCTCGCCGAAGACATCAAGGCCCTCCGTCAGGCCTAATCCACTTAAACTATTATCCGAGTCCTGCTCTTTAAAATTAAAGGGCAGGGCGCCTTTAGGACTCCTATGAAATTACACGAACTCAAGAACGTCGCTGGTGCGATTCATCGTAAGAAACGCGTTGGTTGCGGCGAAGGCAGCGGCCACGGCAAAACCTCCGGTCGCGGTGGTAAAGGTCAAACCGCTCGCTCCGGCAGCAGCATCCGCCCCGGTTTCGAAGGCGGCCAGATGCCCCTTTACCGCAAGCTTCCTCATCGCGGCTTCAATAACTACAATTTCGCCACGACTTACGCACTCGTTAACCTCGGCGATCTCGCCAAGCTCGATGCTTCGGTCACCGACGTGAATATCGAAGTTTTGGCGCAGAATGGCCTTATTCGGCCTGATGGTCGTAAGCTTAAGGTTCTTGGCGACGGCGAAATCACCCGCGCATTCAACATCACTGCTTCCAAGTTCTCCGACGCTGCGAAAGCGAAGATCGAGAAAGCTGGCGGTCAGGCGATTGTTGCTTAATGATTGGTTCAGGTGCGCATCACGCGCCTGAGGCCTCGTCTCTATTCACCTCCCACCACCTACCTCCGTGCTCTCCGCTTTCACGAATTCGATGAAGATTCCCGAGCTCCGCTCGAGAATCTTTTATACGTTGGCGCTGTTATTTATCGCGCGTGTTGGCGCGCATATTCCACTTCCGGGTATTGATCCGCAGCCGTTGCAGGCTTTCTTCGCAACGCAGTCGGGCGGTACGGGTGGTGCCATGGCCAGTTTGTATAATATGTTCACAGGTGGTGCCCTCATTAAAGGTGCCGTTTGTGCGTTAGGCATCATGCCTTACATCAGTGCGTCGATCATCTTTCAGTTGATGACGGCGGTGGTGCCGATGTTGAGTCGACTTCAGCAAGAAGGTGATGTTGGCCGTCAAAAGCTCACGCAGTACACGCGTTATGCCACGGTTTTCATCTGTATCGTTCAAGGTACTTTGTTGATCTTGGCCTTGGAAAATCCGAGTCGACTTTTTGGTTCATCATTTGACGTGAACGTTTATGGCTCGATCGTCATCGCGTCGAAATGGAGCTTTCTTCTCACGTCGGTCGTTTTCATGACCGCTGGCACAATGCTCCTCATGTGGTTAGGTGAGCAGATCACACAACGCGGTATCGGCAATGGTGTATCGCTCCTGATCACAGTTGGTATTCTTGCAGATATACCGGGTGCAGCCAATGCCACCAAGAATCTTTTCTTTGGACCAGTCGGCGTTGCCAAGCTCAACCTAGGTCACGCGGTTGTCATGGGCCTTTTGTTTGTCGCTGTGATCGTGTTCATCATTTTGATTGTTCAAGGTCAGCGCAAGATTCCGGTTCAGTACGCCAAGCGCGTCGTCGGCAATAAAGTTATGGGCGGCCAGAGCTCGTTCCTCCCGCTGAAGATCAATTATTCCGGCGTTATGCCCGTGATCTTCGCGAGCGCGATTTTGCTTTTCCCTCAGCAGATTTTCTCGCAGCTGGGTGCTTACATGAACTGGAAGTGGATGATGGATTTTTCCAGCAACTTACTTCGCGGCAACTGGATTTACTACGCGGGTTATACGACCCTGATCCTTTTCTTCAGCTACTTTTGGGTCTCGGTTATGTTCAAGCCGATCCAGATCGCTGACGACCTCAAGAAATACGGTGGCTACATTCCCGGCGTTCGCCCTGGCGAGCCGACGGCCCGCTTCCTCGATTTTATCATGACCCGCATGACGCTTGCTGGCGCTCTCGCCCTCACGTTCATCGCCGTCATGCCCGACGTTTTGCTTTTCGAGCTCAACGTTCCTCAGCGCGTTGCCTACTTCTTCGGCGGCACCGGTATGCTGATTACGGTTGGCGTCATCCTTGATACGATGCGCCAAGTTGAAACTTTCCTTCTTCAGCGTCATTACGACGGCTTCCTCAAAAAAGGTCGCATTCGTTCTCGCAATCCGGCGGTGGCTAGTGCCATCGGCGAAGCGGCTGACTTGAAAACCGTTGGCAAGCTCTGGCTCGTTCTCGGTATTCTCTTTGCGACCGGCATGGTCGCATGGCTGTTGAAATAATCGTTACCCGGTAATTCGCTCTTTACTTTGGTCCGGGTGTCTTCACTTTCTGACCTCTTTTCCAATTTTGGCGCTGCCGCCAAGATTAGATTGCTACTCGTTGGTTTAACAAGTTCTCAGACAGATAACTTGATGAATCAGCTCCGTTCTTTGAATTTTGAGCACGTCTCTCTCGCTGGTCTGATGCAGCAGGAGATTTCGCGTTGCACGCCGCTCGGCCAT
>JAYTWC010000683.1:0-6422 GCA_043743635.1 Verrucomicrobiota bacterium
CAAGACTCCTTCGTCATGCTGGACGATGAAGACCGAATCATCTTTTGGAACCGGGCTGCGAAGGACATGTTTGGCTACACGGCGGAGGAAATCACCGGAAAAAAGTTTCACTCAACCTTCACCAACGGCCTCACCCTTCCTCTGGTGGACAACGCAACCCAAACCACCGGAAAGGTCATCGAATTAACCGTACTAAAACGAAACGGCGCCGAGTTGCCCGTCGAGCTCTCATTGGCCACAGTCGAACTTCGCGAAAAAGGGGTGACCATTGCAGTGATTAGAGACATCACCGGACGCCAACGCGCGCAGGAGACGCTCCGGCGAAGCGAAGAACGATTAAACCTGGCTCTGGAAGCCTCCCGCATGGGCACCTGGGATCTCGATCTCGCCACGGGCAAAGTGTGGCACTCACGTATCCATGATCAGATTTTTGGGTACGAAACCCCAACCATTGATTGGACTTACGACAAGTTTCTCAGCCACATCGTGCCGGATGGCCTGACAAAGTTCCACGCAGAGATGGCCTTGGCAAAAACCACCGGGGTGATCAATTCTGAATGCCGTATTAACCGAACCAACGACAATCATCAGCGCTGGATCAGCATTCGGGGCACCGTTCAATTCAACAAACAAAACGTACCCATCCGCATGATGGGCTTCGTGGTCGACATCACCGAGGGGAAGCTGGCGGAAGAAGAACAAAAGAACGTCGAAGCCCAAAACAGTCTCTCCCAAAAACTCGAGTCCGTCGGCCGCTTAGCCTCCGGCGTCGCGCACGAAATCAACACGCCGATGCAGTTCATCACCGACAACACTCAGTTCCTCAAAGGCGCGATGACCAGCCTGACCGGGATGCTCACCGCTTACCGCGCCGCAATCGAGACAATCACCAGCGGTAACAACCTCGCCGAAGCCGTGGCCCTCGTGCGAGCCGAGGAGGAAAAGAACGAACTGGATTATCTCCTGGAAGAAATCCCCCGCACCTTCAGCGAAACCATGAGCGGCCTCCAACGCGTCACCCTGATCATAAGATCCCTCAAGGAATTTTCCCACCCAAACAAAAGCTCCAAACAGCCGGCCGACCTCAACAAGGCGATCGGCACCACCATCACCATCTCGCGCCACGAATGGAAATATGTCGCCGATCTGGTCACCGAGCTGGATCCCGATCTGCCCATGATTCCGTTGCAAATCGACGAGATGAACCAGGTCGTGCTCAATCTGATCGTCAACGCATCGCATGCCATCGGCGATGCACTGAAACAACGCGGCTCCACTGAAAAAGGCGTCATCACCATCCGCACGAAGCAGGTGGAAAACAACATCCTCATCGAGGTCCAAGACAATGGCACCGGCATTCCCGAATCAGCCCAATCGCATATTTTCGAACCTTTCTTCACCACCAAAGGCGTGGGCAAAGGCACCGGCCAGGGTCTCGCCATCATCCGCACTATCGTCGTAAAAAATCACAACGGCACTATCGGTTTCATAACCGAACCAGGAAAAGGAACCACATTCCAGATTCGCCTGCCCATTCCTGCCGCTGAGGAACCGGTCGAAAACGTCGCCACAACTTGAAGCGTCGCTTAACGCTTCTTGTTCAGCGCGGCTGAAAACCAATCGCCTGTCACCGATTGAATCGGCTTCGGGGCCGGCGCCTGATCGAAACCGCGACTTCCGGGTTTGCCTGGACTCGTGCGCGAACCCGTTGCCGAACCACTTGGGCCACCCGACTTCGCACCAATCTCCGGCCTGCTGCGCATCGAAAGCGCGATGCGTTTTCGCGCCAAATCGACCTCGGTCACCGTCACATTCACGCGTTGCGAAACTTTCACGACTTCCGATGCATCCTTCACAAACGTGTCCGCCAACTGACTGACATGCACCAAACCATCCTGATGCACGCCAATATCCACAAACGCCCCGAACGCCGTCACGTTGGTCACAATGCCGGGCAACTTCATGCCAGGCTTCAAATCTTCGGGCTTGCTCACGCCTTCGGCAAAAGCGAACGCCTCAAACTTCTGGCGCGGATCACGACCAGGCTTCGCGAGTTCGGCCACGATGTCGTTCAACGTCGGCAAACCCACTTTCTCGGTCACGTAATTCTCCAGCTTGATTTTTTTCCGCAACCCACCATCACGCACCAAGTCTGCCACCGTCACACTAAGATCGGCAGCCATTTTTTCCACCACCGGATAACTTTCCGGATGCACTGCCGAACTATCCAACGGATGCACGGCGTCACGAATGCGCAAAAACCCGGCGGCCTGCTCAAACGCCTTCGGCCCGAGACGCGGCACGGTGAGCAACTCGGCGCGCGACTTGAACGCGCCTTTTTCGTTTCGCCACGCGACGATGCTCGCAGCGGTTGCAGAATTTAGTCCTGAGACATAGCTAAGGAGTTGTTTCGACGCGGTGTTCACTTCAACCCCGACACCGTTCACCGATGAAACGACGCAATCATCCAGCGATCGCTTCAATGCGTTCTGGTCGACGTCATGCTGATACTGGCCGACGCCGATGCTTTTCGGATCGAGCTTCACAAGCTCGGCCAGCGGATCCATCAGTCTCCGTCCGATAGATACAGCGCCGCGCACGGTCAAGTCGTGATCGGGAAACTCGTCGCGGGCCACTTCGCTCGCCGAATAGATTGAAGCACCGGACTCATTGACCATCACGATTGGAATCGAGGCGGGCAACCCGAGCGAGCGCACAAACATCTCCGTCTCGCGGCCAGCTGTGCCGTTGCCGATAGCGATTGCTTCGATCTGAAAGAACTTCACGAAACCGCTCAGCTTTTCTTTCGCCTCTTCCGTGCGAGCCGCACCCTGATCAGGGTAAACCACGTCGTTGTGCAACAGCTTGCCCTGACGGTCGAGGATGACGGTTTTGCAGCCGGTTCTAAAACCAGGATCAATCGCCAACATGACCTTGCTTCCCAACGGCGAAGCCAGCAGGAGCTCGCGCAGATTATCGGCGAAGACCTTGATCGCAGTGACGTCGGCGTGCTTTTTTGATTCGAGACGCATTTCCGTTTCCATCGCCGGAGCGAGCAGACGCTTGTACGCATCTTGCACCGCGAGCCGAACCTGAGCGGAAGCCGCGCCCTTGTTCTTCACAATCAACGGTTCGAGTTCAGCCAGCGCCGCAGTTTCGTCAACCGTGATACGCATCATGAGCATGAGCTCTTTTTCGCCGCGCCTCATCGCGAGCAGTCGATGACTCGGCACTTTAACCAATGGCTCACTCCAATCGAAATAGTCCTTGAACTTTGCACCCTCGACCTCCTTACCGGAAATCAGCTTCGACGACACGATGGCGTCGCGCTGATAAAGTGCGCGAAGCTTTGCACGCGCCGCCGCGTCATCGTTGATGCGCTCCGCGAGAATATCGCGGGCACCGGCCAGCGCTTCGTCCGCGCTGGCGATCGTGCTCTTTTGGTTTTTGCCGTCGTCGGCCGTGTACTCGCGGCCCACGTATTCTTTGGCGGCTGCGACTGGATCGGTCGCGAGATCTTGTGCCCACAAAATTTCCGCCAAGGGCTCCAGGCCTTTTTCGCGCGCGATCGTGGCGCGAGTGCGTTTCTTAGGACGAAACGGCAGATAAATATCTTCGAGCAGCGTAAGCGAATCAGCGGCGGCGATCTTCTTGGCCAGCTCATCGGTGAGTAAATTTCGCTCTTTCAATGACGCGACAATCGCAGCGCGACGCTCATCCAGCGCGGCGAGTTGTTCGAGCCGATCACGGATTGTCGTCACGACGACTTCATCGAGTTCGCCCGTGACCTCCTTGCGATAGCGTGCGATGAACGGCACGGTCGCGCCTTCCTTCAACAACTGTGCCGTGGAGGCAACTTGATGTACTTTTAAGTTAAGCTCGCTCGCTAGGCGGAGCACGTGTTCAGCATTGGGCAATTCCATCGAAAAGAGTCCGCCATAGCATCGACCGAAATATTCCGTGCAAGCGGAAATCTTCAACGCGAGGCCCATGGCGACGCATTTCCCACAATACTTACAGATACCGAATGGAAACACATTGCGGTACAGCACGCGGCCTTCTTAGTTGGTGAACGACCGCTCTCGCACGACTGCTTCGTTGATGACCCACATCCCTAGCTCCCACTGGCTGAAGCGACTTCACATCGGCCTAGCCACCACGCTGATCGCGTTGAGCGCAGCCATGCTATTAGGCTTGGGTGCGAATCTCGATGATCTGATAAGCTGGAAAAACGCATCGGCGCCGATTCCCACCTCTGCGGCAACCGGATTTATTTTGTTTGGGGCCACACTCATCACAATCGAGTTCGGAAACCGACGCAGCGCACTCCTCGCTATTCTTCCTGGTGCATTCGGCTTGTTCGCCGCGCTGCAAAACTTTCTTCCCTCAAACTTCCAGTGGGAAAACGGGTTCACTCCGGACCAACTACAACCCACAACCTCGGCATCGGACCGCATGCCAGCCGCTCTGGCGATCTGCTTCATCGTTGGCGGATTAGTCATTCTGCCGATTGCCCGGCGAAAACTCGACCGGCTCAACGCCCTTAGTCTTGCCTTTGGTGGTTCGGTCATGACCGCCGTGGGAGGATTAACCCTGCTCGGCTACGTGCTCGGCTTGCCTGCCGTCTACCGCTGGGGCTCAGAGACAAACCTTTCGCCAGATATAGCCGTTTTGCTTCTTTTGCTCGGCGCGACTTTGTTCATCCTGGCCTGGCGGGAAAACCTACCCAACCAAACCGGCGCACCCAACTGGCTGCCGCTGCCGATCATCGTTATAGGGGCAACCCTCACCTTGACCCTCTGGATCGGTCTACGCGAACGCGAAGCCGCCTACCTCGGCGCGAGCACACAAATCGCAATGAACGGGCTCGCCAGCGCGATCAACGCCGAGATCGAGCGCCAGTCCGACGCCCTCCAGCGAGTCGCAAGCCGCTGGGGCCAGACCAGCGACCTTTCTCCCATTGTCTGGGAAACCGACGTGCGGATGCTGCTCGACGAAGCTCCTGGATGCCTCGCCGTGACCCTGCTTTCAGCCGACCGCCATACCCGCATGTTATATCCAAAAATCGGATACGAACATCTGGCCACCTTTGACCACAATTCCGACCCCACGCGCCGCGCAACCCTCGACGCCGCCATCGAAAAATCCGGTCCCAGCATCTCTGCCTCCCTCGATCTCCAAGCCGCCGACCGAGGTTTCGCCATATACACCCCGACCACCCGCGGCACACGGCCACCCTCCTTCGTCGGCGCGGAAATCTCCTACCACAAACTCCTCACAGCGGTGGATCGGAAACAACACCTCGCGAAAAACTACCGGATCTCGATCTTTGTCGGTACCGATTTGGTTTTTAAAACAGAGCCCGCCGGCGACTGCCTCGAACGCCACCAACTCGAATCCGTGTTTACGCTTTTTGACCGCCGCCTACGGATCGAAATGAACCCCTCTGCCGAAAATCTCCGGCAAACCCTCCGCCCGCTGCCCGAACTCGCGCTCGTCGCCGGTCTCGGCATCACCCTCCTCCTCGGCCTCAGCGTACACCTGGCGCGCAAGGCCCGCACCGGCCTGCGCACCGCCCGACAAGCCAACCTCGATCTCGTCGCCGAAAACGAAGAACGTCGCCGCATCGAGGAACGGCTCAAAATTTCCGACGAGCGTCTCCGTCTCGCTCTCGATAGCACCCAGATCGGCATCTTCGAGTGGAACCTCCCGGCCAACCAACTCTATTTCAGCGCTGGCTTGTGGTCGATGCTCGGCTATCCGCCCGGCATGATCCCCAACACCCCCGAAGCCTGGACTACCCTCATCCACCCCGACGATCTTTCCGCATACAAAACCATCGTCGAGCGACAACTCAAGGGCGACGACATTTTCATCGAACCCGAATACCGCGTGCGCGCCGCCAACGGCCAATGGCGCTGGCTCTACGCCCGCTCACGCTCCGTCACCCGAGCCGCCAACGGCACGCCCCGGCGGATCATCGGCACCGTCCAGGACATCACCTCCCGCAAACTTGCCGAACAAGCCCTCCGCGCCAGCCAAGCAACCACCCGCAAACTCTCCCTCGTCGCCAGCAAAACCGACAATCTTGTCATCATCGCAAAACCCGACGGTACCATCGAATGGGTCAATGAAAGCTTTGAGCGCGTCATGGAATACCCGCTCGCCGAAATCGTTAATGAAAACCCCGCCACGTTCATGGTCGGCCCCGAGACAAAGCCCAGAACCATCCGCTATATTCAAGCTGCGATCAAACACGGCCGCGGCATCAGTACCGAAATTGTAAACTACTCTAAATCGGGAAAAAAGTACCACCTTCAACTCGAAATCCAACCCATCCTCAACCACGCCGGCGTCCTCGAAAACTTCATCGCCATCCAGGCCGACATCACCGCCCGCGTCGAGACCGAGCAAAACCTCCG
>JAYTWC010000684.1:0-5354 GCA_043743635.1 Verrucomicrobiota bacterium
CGAAACCACGGCTTATGCCTTGGTGATGGTTCAGGAACGTGGCAAGCTCTTCGTCAGCCCTGGCGAACAGGTTTACGAAGGCATGATCGTCGGCGAAAACCCTCGCAACGAAGACATCGCCTGCAACGCCGTCCGCGAAAAGAAACTCACCAACTTCCGCTCCCAAGGTGAAGGTGTCGCCGCCGGTCTCACGCCTGCGACCAAGCTCTCGCTCGAACGCGCGATCGAATACATCGCCGCCGACGAATTCGTGGAAGTCACGCCGAAGAACCTCCGCTTGCGCAAGCGAATCCTAAACAATGGACTTCGCCAGAAGACGATGAAGTCGCAGAAGAATCAGGATTCGGAGTGAGTCAGATCTGATCCGTTTTAAAACAAAAGCCCGCGCTTAAACAGCGCGGGCTTTTTTGTGGGGAATGAATTGGTTTCTTAGAGCGTTCGAAGCGCCGCGTCGTTGACGGCTCTCAAATCAGCCTAGAAACCGCATTTGAACTACGAAGAATCTAAGAAACCAAGGATGAAAGCAAAGTTATGGATTTCGATCGTTTCACCTGCGAAGTGAAGTATTTCTAAAACAGTTCCTACACCTAATGGCTTGGGCTTCGCTTCTTTGTTTCTTCGTAGTTCAATTTCAACTGCTGAATTTAGGATCAGAACAGCGAGAAACCTTCAGGAACGTAGACGATGTCGGAGGGTTGAAGATAAAACGGCTCGTTGCTCTTGCCTTCGATGACCTGCTTCACGTTCTGGGTGATGTTCTTTGTTTTGCCGTCCGCTTCTTGGCGGATGACGACGACAGCCTTCAAGTTGGCTTTGGTGTAATCGGGGCCACCGGCTTCCATGATGGCCTCAAGTAACGTGATGGGGTGATCCGAAACGATCTTGCCGGGTCGAAGCACGGCTCCGGTCATGAATACAGGAATGGAAGATGAAACAACGCTCACGAGAATCTCTTTCGAGACCAATTGGGGCGCATACAACTTGAGCAATTCATTTTGAAGTTCCGACGGCTTGAAGCCGGCGGCTTGGATTTCGCCGACCAAGGTCAGGGCGATTTTCCCGTCTCGGCGGATGGCTTGGGTAGCATCCAATTGGGGTGCCCCTGGAAACGAAATTTTGAGAACGTCGCCCTCACGCAACGTCAACGTCTCGCTGTTCGATTGGAGAGCGGGCTTGGTTGCGGCTGGTTTAGATGATCCAGCATCGGAAGCGACCCCTTGGCAACCGGTTGAAAACAAAACGATGGCAAAGGCGCATGCGCCGAAAGCCAAGGGCATGCAGCGACGGAGTAGGGATTGCTTGGATGTGGTTGAAGCGGATTTCATGGAAGATGGGCAAGGGTTGGGTGCCGTCCGGGGATTTGATCTAAACGAGCTCAATCTCCCATTGAAACCCCAGCAAGCTCAAACCCGTGCCGCCGGTCGCGGTCAGGTAAACCCTGATGCGCTTTGCAAGTCTTGCCTGATGGATCGTAGTTGGGCGACAGATAGACCGCCCCGCCAAAGAAAAAACACTGAACCCCAAGCCCAGCCTGACCCTTTTTCAGTGTTCATTTTGTAAGAACGACCTTCTTCGTTTCATCATCAGCCACGGAAACAAACGCAATAGCTTGGCCACCTGTCGTGACAACGCCCAGTTCTGAGCCATACTGCCATTGAATCACGCACGACAAGACATACTCCCCGGCCGGTATATTCCTGAACTCAAAAGAGCCCTGTGCATCAGCAATCGTGGTGTGTATGTACTTTGCGAGTCGCGAGTCACGCGCATCCCTAGGCACATTCAGCTCGAGCTGAGCAGCGATCTGGAATCTTTCTTTTGTGTAGGGAGTCACAGGAATTAGCTCAACCATATTGCCAGCCCCAAGCTTCACGTCGCCAGCGCGCGTCTTCAAGAAAGCAGATCCAACTATGCTTGCGCTTCCCTTAACCGTTGACCACTGAAATGCTGCCTCGTCGAAAGGCACGGTTTGCTTCACTGGAGTGACACAACCGGATAGGGCAAGCGCGACGATGCTAAATATCACTCGAAGTTTCATAGGGGATTTTTGCCGAGCATTACAGGTCAGCCATGTCGTACTGGCGGGCAGAGATTAAAAGGACAGACGTGATCATAGGCGTTGCGCTATAGTGGCTGGTTAGATTTCCGTCTAGATACACGCCGTAGCTCTTTACGCTTTTCAACGGAATCTTTCTGACTCCAAAGACGAAGAAATGACTTCTTCAATTTCTCCTGGCTAATACCGCTGCCGCTTTGCAGTCCTCCCGTCTCCATCTCCATCCAAAAATGCAGGCCTAGATACACATCAAATACCTTAGCGAAATATTCAGTCTCGCGATTGAACCGAATAACAAATCGTTGGAGAGCAGTGATACTCCGCACTGAATTCAGCTGCCGGAATTTAGACTCGTTGAATATCCGATGCACCAATCGATTCCGGTTCTTGAGATACTGATCGAATCTGGCTTCGAAGTCAGAATTGAATATTTGAGTACGCTTAATATCAGCAATCAAAACTCCGAGCGTCTTCTTCCGCTTTTCCTCGTATAGCGCCTGTGGGCTATCAAAGTCCAAGAAAACCTCGCCATCTACAACTGTCTCTTTTGAAAAGTTAAGCCAACAGGAGCAGATCATATCTTCCAAGTGCTGCAGGCGAAATAACGCATTGCCGACCAATCCAAACGCTGCAAATCGACTGTCATCGTTTTTCATTTGGCTAACCGTATTATTCGTACCAACGCAGTTGAGCTTTCTACGGCTGGGTTTCGTCGCTCGGGAGCTCAACGGGGGTTGCGGGTTTGAAGTTGGCGGGATGGGTTCGTGGTGGAAGTGGAAAGCGAGGGTGCGCCGAGAAAGGGCGACACGGGCGGGGGTGATGGAAAGCCTCCTGAAGAGGGCTTGGTTGTAACCTGCTGCTTGGGGAAAGCAAGGCTGGGGTGTCACTCAGGGTGTCATGGATTGGTTAGGCATGGGGGACGGCGTTGCACGGTGGACACCGGTTTAGGACTTTCCGGAGTGGCGGGCCGGGCGGTCCGTCCATGCGGGCAGCGGCGCTGATTGGCTCTGGCGATAAGGTTTATCTAATGGAGGCGGCGCGGTGGCTCAGGGTTGTTTCGTGGGTGAAACATAGGGACAGAAATATCAAGGCGAACGGCAAAAGCCCGCAGGCATTTCCAAGCATTCGGAGTTTGTTTTGAACCACGGATGAGTTTTCCCAATGGGGAAAACTTACGCGCAGAGCCGCTCCTGATCGTTCGCAGCGTTGGGCGAAGGCACCTGCTGATCTGGAGGGCGGGCCGCTGTGCCCGCCGTGCCGAATCAAACCGGCGCGGACGGCGCCGCGCCCTCCATTCGACCGTCGGATTAAAGCAGAGACGACAGTGCGTCGACCTCCACAAGAACCGTTTCATTTATGGAGGGCGGCCCGCCGTGCCCGCCGTGCCGAACTGATTAGGAAGGTTTAGAAAAGGCAGGAGGCACGTTTTGAAAGATAGGAGTCACGTTGGGAAACATCGGAGGAGGCGTTCGAAACAGAGGAGGAGCCTTCGATAAGGCAGGAGACGTATTTTATAAGTGAGGAGGCGCCTTCTATAAGGCAGGAGGCGTGGCTCGAAAGGCAGGAGGCGCGTTTCCGGTCTTAGGAGGAGCGCTTGATAAGGCAGGAAGCGCGGCGGGAAACTTATCCAAGGCGTCTCCGCTTTTATCCAACCCGCCGTAAAACAAATTTTGTCAGTATCATAAGCGGCCGTCCGGTGGAGGAACAGGCGAGGACGGACGGCGGCTTCAATCGAAAATCTCTCGACGGTTCAAATCAACCTATCCCATGCCTGCATCAACCATCGTTAATAAAGTCCTCTTGTTGTCGGTTGCTTAGGAGTGCGGCGCCTTGAGGTTGATGGCCGTTGGTTCGTTGCGATTGCAGCTGAGTTTGCCGTCCTGTTCATGAAGTTCAGTGACGAGGATGGAACTGCGGCGTTGGTCGGGGCTGTTTTCTTTTTCATTGCCGGGTGTGCGGCCGGGGTGGGTGAAGTAGAAAAGAAAAGCACGGTCGTCGCTCACAACGACGTCACAGTGGCCACCTTTGACGCAATCGTCGGGACCGAGGCCTGGTCCTTGCAGAAGGTTCTCTCCGGACTGACGTGTCCAGGTGAGGGCATCATCGGAGCGGTAGACGGCGAGGCCGCGCCACACGTCGGTGATCATCCAGTAAGCGTTTTTCCAGTGGAAAACCTTGGGACCTTCGCCGGGTTGGTCGTGGACGGCTTTGCCTTTGTCGGTCCAGGTTTCCAGGTCGGGGCTGTCGGCGTAGTAGATGGATTTGCGATCGCGTTCGTTGTTGTACCAAAGACGCCAGGTGCCGTCGGGCAGGTGCAGCGCGCAGGCGTCGATCACGCGGTCAGAGGCAAGGCTGAGCGGTTTTGCATGGTTCCAGTTGCGCAGATCCTTGCTCGTGAGGTGGACGAGCGTGCGCGGATGTTTCCAGTCTTCGAAGACGCCGGGGACGACGGTGAGAAACATGTGGTGCAGGCCGTCGGGCGTCGTGATGACTTCCGGCGCCCAGTGAGTGGGCTCGGTGCCGCCAATCTCGACGGGCAGTTCGATGGCGGCGGTACCGACGTAGGCCCAGGTGGCTCCGCTATCTGCGGATTCGGCGATGCCAATACGCGTGCCGTGCACCCAGGCGACACCGGAAAGGGCCGCGTTATTGGCGCGTCGGTTGGTATAGAACATCCACCAGCGTTTCACGTGTGGATTCCAGATGACGACCGGATCGGCAGCGCCGTCGCAAACAGGATCACGAAACAGGGGTTGAGGCGCGATTTTTCCAGTGACTGGAATTGCATCGTTTGTCGCTGAGCACGGGAAGGCGGTGACGATGCAGACCAATGCGAAAAGAAACGTTTTCATGGAGGAGGTCGGGTTGAACCTAGAAACCGCATTTGAACTACGAAGAATCCAAGAAACCAAGGATGCAGGCAAAGTTATGGATTTCGATCGTTTCACCTGCAAGGTGAAGGATTTCTAAAACAGTTCCTGCACCTAACGGCTTGAGCTTCGCTTCTTTGTTTCTTCGTAGTTCAATTTCAACTGCGGAATATAGGTTGAAAAGAGATACCCGGGGGGCATGTGCCACAATCGTCGTGGAAGTTGACGGTTGGAAAGAGTGGAGAAAAACCTTGAACCCGGCCGATGCTGCCATGAATTTCTGCCCCACGCTCTGCGGGCGTAGCACAATGGATAGTGTAGCGGTCTCCGAAGCCGTCGATCCGGGTTCGACTCCCGGCGCTCGCACCAGTTAATAGCCGGTCAGATAGGTAGGGTTGGTGGTCTCTCTGTGGCACTACGGGCCATTT
>JAYTWC010000685.1:0-6056 GCA_043743635.1 Verrucomicrobiota bacterium
CCCAGCACAACAAAAACGGCCAAAGCTGCAAGCCCAACCACTAGATACAAAATATAACTTTGCAGCCGCCCTTGCTGCAATTGTCGCACTTCAGTGGATACACGCATCACCACGCTTACGACTGGCCCGATCACCCGCTCCAACATGGTTTCAGGAACGCGCTCCACCTGACTCGCACTCTTCGGAAACACACCTCGCAGTCGTTTCACCTTAAACTCAGGTCGCAAGATCCAGATAAACCACCCCGCAGCGATTCCGCCGAAGGAACCACCGGTGTATTGCATGCGTGCGGTCGGCAACGCGTATCCACAATCCCACGTCAGCGCCCGCTTCAGTTGATTGCGTTTCGCGTAACGCCACAGCGCCACCGCAGCCACGATCAACAACGCCGCCAGCGACGCTTGCACCGGTCCCAACGTGGCAAGCGGCACCGGCAAATCCGTCGTCGGCGACCACGCCGGATTCCAGACTCCTGCCGCCCGCGCGACATACGGCCAGAATAATATCGGAGCTAAACCAATCACCACACATAATGATCCAAGGGCCAGCATGGCACCCCGCATTGCAGGACCGCAGTCATGCGCATGTTCCGCTGCCTGAGTTCGCGGCGCACCGAGGAAAACCATCGCGCTCACTTTTACAAAACTTGCCAAGGCCAGCGCCCCCGCCACCGCCAACGCAATCACCGCAGGTATTGCCGCCCACGCCGCCGCACCACGAAGATTCACTGCATCAAATAGCCCGAGATAAACCAGCCACTCGCTGACAAATCCATTCAGCGGCGGCAGCCCGGAAATCGCCATCGCCCCTAGGACAAACATCCCCGCCGTCCACGGCATCGCCCGCCAGAGCCCACCCAATCGGCTCATTTCCCGGGTACCCGTCGCATGCAAAACCGAACCGGCTCCCAAGAATAACAACGCCTTGAACAGCCCATGATTCCACACGTGCAACAGCGCACCCACCAACACCAATCGTCCCCAGAGCGCGTTTCCCTGATCGCGGGCGATCAACCCACCGCCGATCCCAATCATGATAACACCAATGTTCTCAACCGAACAATACGCCAGCAACCGTTTGATGTCGTTTTGAGAAATGGCAAAAGCGATTCCCAGCAGCGCACCGGTCGCACCAAGTCCGATCACCACCGGCCCAACCGAAGACGGTACAGGCAGCCAGCCGCTGAACCGCAATATTCCATAAATGCCCATCTTGATCGAAACACCCGAGAGAATGGCCGAAACGTGACTCGGTGCATTCGCGTGCGCCGAAGGCAGCCAAACATGCAGAGGGAAAGTGCCTGCCTTGACACCGAAGCCCAGCAAAGCGAACCAGAACAAAGGTGCCAATTCCGCCTGCCCACGCATCGGCCCAAGTTCCCAGCTCCCTGTTTTCGCCGCCATGATGCCGAAAAATGCGAAAAGGAAAACCATACCCACATGCGAAGCTGCCAGATAAAGCCAGCCCGCCGCACGCACTTCGTGCCGTTCGTTTTCCAGCGTAACAAGGAAATAGACACAAACCGTAAACACTTCCCACGCGACGAGAAAATGCAGGCCATTCGACGCCAGCAATACAGCACCAAAGCTCAGCACCAATGCGCTCCACCACGCACGGCCTTTCGGTGCCGATTTCGGATGTTGTTCATCCGACCAATATCCGGTCGCATACACCGCACCCGCTCCCCCGATAACGCCAACAAGCATGAGAAACAGCCCGCTCAAAGCGTCGAGCCGCAAGTGCAACAATTCACCACCCATTGAAAATGTACTCCGCCATTCCCATTCCGCCGCGCGCCTGAGCACCAGCAACGATGCTCCACATGCAGCAACTGCCCCGGTCAAAATCAATGCCAGCCACGTCCGGGACAACTTCGGACCTACAACGATACTTACCGCCAAACTCACGGCGGAAATCAACAGCAGCACTCCTGGCGTCATGCCTTCGCCTCCGGTGCTGTTCCACCCGGCACCGCTGCATCAGCCGCCGCCAGGACCTTAAAAATTTCCTCATCCGGTGCACCCCGTACAATCAATTCACGCAAGGGCCCGCGTGTCAGTGCACGGCTGAGTTTGCCTAATAAATCGAGATGCGCCCTCGGCGACGGAGCGATAAAAAACAACAACCACGTCACCGGGACGCCGTCCGGCGGGGGCTCCGGTAGCACCATCGGCTCGTTCAACAACAAAAGCGCCACCGTTCCCGAATCACGCCCTAGCGCCACGCGCGTGCTCATGTGTGGCAGCGCAAATCCCCCACCCACCGGCGCTGTCGTCACGCCGCCCGGCGCGCGCAATCGTTGCGCGAGCAATTGGCGAACCGGTGGCGTCGCGCCCGGCAGCGCAGCCACTATCCGACCTAGCACATTGGTCAAATTCGCCGCCGAAACATCCCGCCAGATACCACCCGCGCGTAAAAGCGGTTCAAGCCGCCATCCACCCGCCACCGCCGAAGTCGCAGGAGCCAAAAAGCCTGCTTGCGCCGCAAGTCCGTGCGCCGTCGCCCAGTCCGCGACTTGCGCCCGATCAAACAACAACCGACCGCGATCGGGAATATGGGGAAGCCCTTCGTTGCGAATCCAGTCGTCAACCACGTGTTCGGTAACGCCAAAAGATTCGGCAATTTGCACAACATTTAGATACATGGCGGCGGAGAAATTTTATCGCGGGGTGAAAAATCGACAAGCGTCATCATATTACGCATCGGCTGACTATTGTCTGCACATTCATTAATCTCCTCCTATTAAGATCAATCCCGCCAATACGGCGAGCCCGATGACAAGATAAAGTAAATACGCTTGCAGGCGACCGTACTGTAACCGGCGCGCCGCCGCCGATAGCCGCATCACCACGCCTCCCATTGGATAGACCACGTGCTCGAGTACCGTCTCAGGCGTATGCTCTGAAAAAATCGCCCGCACCGGAAAGACTTCTTCCACCGCCTCGCCACGACGTTCCGGATGCAAAATCCAACCGAACCATTCGGTGATGATTCCGGCAAACGAGCCCGCCGTGTACTGCATGCGGGGCGTCGGTAACGCGTATCCACAATCCCACGTCAGCGAACGTCGCACACCGCGTTGCGCCACTTTTCGCCATAACCACCACGTGGCTGACAACGCGCCCACCGCCAGCACACCATGCGCCCAACCCAACACTTCCAAAGACGCAGGCGTTTCGACGCTGCTCCAAGCCGGACACCACGCTCCAACAGCCCGTACCAGCGCCGACCAGAAAAAAACCGGCGCCAATCCGATTGCCACGCACGCACCCGCCAGCGCTAGCATCGCTCCACGCATCGGACGACCGCATTCGTGCGCATGTTCCGCCGCCGCAGTTCGAGGCGCACCAAGAAAAACCACGCCGCACACTTTGACGAAACACGCCAACGCCAGCGCACCCGTCACACCGAGCATCACCGCCGCCGGAATGGCCAACCAGGCAATCGGCCCGTGCGCGATCGCCGCATCGAACAGTCCTAGAAACACCAACCATTCACTTACAAATCCGTTGAGCGGCGGAAGTCCCGAAATTGCCCCTGCGCCAAGTGCAAACAAACCCGCCGTCCACGGCATCGCCCGCCACAACCCACCGAGTCGGCTCATCTCGCGCGTACTGGTTGCGTGCAAAACCGAACCAGCCCCAAAAAACAAAAGCGCCTTGAACAATCCGTGATTCCACACGTGCAACAACGCGCCCGCCAGCGCCAATCGGCCCCAAGCCGCGTTGCCGCGATCCACCGCCACGAACGCAAAGCCAAGTCCGATAAGAATAATACCGACGTTCTCCACGCTGTGATACGCCAGCAGGCGTTTCAAATCGTGCTGACCGAGCGCAAAAGCAACGCCCAGCACCGCACTGGCCACGCCGACCGCTGTCACGACCCAGCCCGCCCCCGCAGGCAACGAAATCCATCCGCTCACCCTAACCAGCCCATAAATACCCATCTTGATCGTCACACCCGACAATATCGCCGAGACATGGCTCGGTGCATTCGCGTGTGCCGAGGGGAGCCACACGTGCAGCGGAAACGCACCGGCCTTCAAGCCGAAGCCCACCAGCGCCAGCCAAAAAAGCGGCGCCAGTTCAGCCCGTTCGCGCAACGTTGAACCCAGTTCCCAACTCCCGGTTCGCGACGCCAGCACACCGAAAAATGCAAAAAGAAAAACCATGCCCACATGCGACGCACCAAGATAAAGCCAGCCCGCCGCCCGCACTTCGTTTTTGTGCCGCTCCAACGTTATCAAAAAATAGGCACTCAGTGTAAAAATTTCCCACGCGATCAAAAAGTGCAGCCCATTCGCAAATAACAGCACGCCCTGCAGACTCAAAATCAACAGACTCCACCACATGCGGCCGCGCGGCGCCGAGCGCGGATGCTTCAGGTCCGTCCAATACTCACTCGCGTAAACCGTACCGACACCTCCGATCACCGACAATAAGGCGAAAAACAAGGCGCTAATCGCGTCAAATCGCAGATGTAACACCTCGCCCCCGAAAAGAAATTCGCTCCGCCACTCCCAACTGCCTCCGCCGCCCAACACCAGCGCCGCCGCCGACAATCCCGCCACCGAACCTATTACCATCGCTACCAGCCAAGCCCACCGGGCACGTCCTCCAACGAGGAGGCCCGCCAACACGCCCAATATCGAGGCGAGGAGCAGTGCTTCGGGATTCATGATAAGGAATTCAGCCAGTCATGAGGGTTGAAAGAGGGAAAAGTTCTGAAAACCAGAACGGCACTACGGATACAAACCTGCATCGCAAAAAGCGATGCCAACTTTCATCACAGCTTGTTGCCTGACGCAGGCGGAATGTTCTCGCCCGACTTGTTCAACATCTGACTCGCACGCTCGACCGCATCGGCCAGTTCACGGCGCGCAGCTTCAATCTGCTTTTTCTCAGCAAACAATGATTCCGGTGTGTTCACCGTTTCTTTTACTGGTGGGAGTTTCAAAATTTCCCGAGCCCGATCCAGCGCCGCTCCAATGTGTGCACAAACATTTTCCTCACCCAGCCGCTCAATGAAACCCGAATTAATCATCACCGCCAAAGGCTGAGTGTGCGGCGCGCTCAAAATGAGATGCTTACCCTTCGACTTGAGTTTGTAATGCAAGTCCTCGAGCGCCTGCAATCCGGTGGCGTCCATCGCGAGAACTTTTCGCACCCGTAAAATCAAAACCTCGGGCTCCTGTTTGGCGCGCTTGAGCTCGTCGTCGAGTTTGTCGACCACGCCAAAGAAAAACGCGCCGAAAACACGAAAAATCAAAACGCCCTTCGGCACTTCTTTTCCGATCAACGAATGTTGCGAGCCTTCCGTCTCCGACGCCTCGTCCACCGCCGTGATTTTGGTCGTTTCCGAAATGCGTTTCACCATCAGCAATGCCGCTAGCACCACACCGACCTCCACCGCCAACGTCAGATTGGTCAACACCGTTAGCGCAAACGTAGCAAGAAACACCGACGAATCGCTCACCGGCCAGCGTGGCAGTCGCAAAAACTGTTTCCACGAAACCATTCGGTAAGCCGCGAGCACCAACACCGCGCTTAATGTCGTCAGCGGTACGTGGCTGACCAACGGAGCCGCCGCGAGCACGACCAACAACAAAAGAAACGAATGCGTCAGCCCAGCGACAGGCGTGCGCGCGCCCGAACGCACATTAATCACCGACCGTGCTACCGCACCGGTTGCCGGAATGCAGCCGAAAAGCGGCCCAACCATATTAGCGATTCCCTGCCCCACCAACTCGCGATTCGAGTCATGCCGCTCGTCGAGCAAACCATCCGTCACCACCGCACAGAGCAACGCCTGCATCGCGATCAGCAATGCGATCGTAAACGCTGGTTGAACCAAATCCTTGATCGTCGTCCAGTCCGCACTCGGCAGCTGAAAAGCCGGGAAGCTTCCCGAAAACTCGCCGATCGTAGCTATACCGAACTGCTCATGCAGCCCAAACAACGCCACCACCACCGTCATCAAAATCAGCCCAACCATGGTGCCAGGGACAAAACGTGAAAGCTTCTTCGGCCACAACCCCATCACGGTCACCGAAGCCA
>JAYTWC010000686.1:0-3236 GCA_043743635.1 Verrucomicrobiota bacterium
CGCCGACTACGCCGACAACCTCCTGCTCCTCGATACCAGCGTCGACAAGGAGCGCGGCATCATCCTCAGCGAAAAACGCGCCCGCGACTCCGTCGAATATCGCCAATTCGTCGCCGAATTCGACTTCGTCCTCGCCGGCACCCGCCTGCCCCAGCGCATGCCGATCGGCCTTGCTCCAATCATCGAACAGGCCAAACGCGACCGTTTTGTCGATTTCTACAATACTTGGTACCGCCCCGAACGCATGGCCGTAATCGTGGTCGGTGACTTTGATCCCGCCACCGTCGAAAAACAAATCACCGCCGCCTTCGCCGCCATCCAACCTCGCGCCACCGCCCGCCCCGTGCCCGACCTTGGCCAGCTTGCCAAATTCAAAGGCCTTCGCGCCACCTACCACCAGGAGCCCGAAGCCACCGCCACAACCGTCTCCGTTCAAACCGTCACACCCCGCTTCGACGAACCTGACACCGCCGCCAAACGCCTCCAACAGCTCCCGCGCGATCTCGCCGTCGCCATGATGAATCGCCGCATCTCCATCCTCGCCAAAAAAGAACGTGCTCCTTTCACCACGGGCAAAGTTGATATCGGCGAAAGTTTCGACTTCCTCCGCAACGCTTCGATCGAGCTTACCTGCAAAGCCGAGCTCTGGCCTGAAGCACTCGGCGTCGCCGAACAGGAACTCCGTCGCGCGCTCCAATACGGTTTCCGCCAAGCCGAACTCGCCGAAGCCATCGCCAACCTTCGCAACGACCTCGACCAGGCCACCAAAGGCGCTGCCACCCGCCATTCCGGAGAACTCGCCGGCAGCCTCGTGCAAGCCATCACCGAGGGCAGCGTCTTCACGTCGCCCGCCGACGACCAGAAACTCCTGACGCCCGCCCTCGACCAGATCACCGTCGAACAATGCGCCAACGCCCTCCGCACCGCTTTTGCCGCACCCGGCCGGTTCGTCACGGTAATGGGCAACGCCAAGATCGACGGTGATGCCGTCGCCGCCCTCACCTCCACCTACGAAAAATCCGCCTCCATCGCCGTCGCAGCTCCCGAACTAATCGCCGAAGCCAAATTTGCTTACACCGATTTCGGCCCCGCTGGCACGATCAAGGAAAAGCGCCACGTCGACGACCTCGATGTCACGCTCGTCACCTTTGCCAACGGCGTCCGCCTCAACCTCAAGAAAACCGACTTCGAGGCCAACCAAATCCACGTGGCCCTCCGCATCGGCACCGGCCAGCTCACCGAACCCAAGGACAAGCCCGGCCTGTCATTCTTTGCCTCCACCACCTTCACCGCCGGCGGTCTCGGCCAACACAGCGTCGACGACCTCCAACGCATCTTCGCCGGCAAGACGGTACAGATTGGTTTTCAAGTCCGCGAAGACGCCCTCGCGCTCGGCACTTTCCAATCTCGCGAACTAATTCCCACCAACCGCGAAGACCTCCTGCTCGAACTTCAACTTCTTGCCGCCTACGTGACCGATCCCGGCTACCGACCCGAATCAATCCGTGTCGCCACCAAACAATTCGAACAGCTCACCGTCATGTTGGATCATACGCCAAACGGCCCGCTCCGCCGCGACATCCCTAACCTACTCGCCAATGGAGATCCGCGTTTCGGCTTTCCGCAAAAAGATGCCTTAATGGCCCGCAACCTCGACGAAGCCCGCGCCTGGCTCACGCCCCAACTCACTCAAGGCCCGATCGAAATCGCCATCGTCGGCGACCTCGACGTCGATGCCACCATCGCCGCCGTCGCCCAAACCTTCGGCGCCCTTTCCCCTCGCGCCACCAAGCCCGCGCTTGAAACTGAACGCCAGGTTTCGTTTCCCGCGGCCTTCGCCAAAACATTTGCCGTATCAACCGAAATCCCCAAAGGCGTCGTCGCGCTGTACTGGCCCACCACCGACGCGCGCAACATCCAGGTAGCCCGCCGCCTCAATCTGCTCGCCAATGTCTTCAGCGACCGCCTTCGCATTAAGATCCGCGAAGAGCTCGGCGAATCCTATTCGCCCCAAGCCGGCAGCACCCCGAGCGAAGCCTACCGCGACTACGGACTCTTCCTCACCAACATCACGGTTGATCCAGCCAAAGCCGAACAAGTCGCCAAGGCCACGCTTGCCATTGCCGACGACCTCGTGAAAAACGGCGTCAGCGACGACGAACTCGAACGCGCCAAAAAACCCGTGCTGACCATGCTCCGCGAATCTGCGCGGGCCAACAGCTATTGGCTCAGCTCGGTGCTAGGCAGCGCTCAGGAGTTCCCGCAACGCCTCGACTGGTGCCGCTCACGTTACCGCGACAACGAAGCCGTCACCGCCGCCGAACTCAGCGAACTCGCCAAAAAATATCTACCCACCGACCGTGCCTTCCGCGTGACCGTCGTACCGGAGAAAAAGCCTGCTCCGTAAAGCCTATGGATTCGCCGACCCCAAGCCCCATGACCTGGCTTTTTTTCAGGGCTCGCAAATCCCCTCCCGTCTATCACAAAAATTACAATTTTATCCCTTTCCCATGCCCCTTCAGGTCCAGGCCCAGGATGCACTTGGCGGTGGTGATCGTTTCGTTCGGGATTATGTCAGGGGTGTTCATAGGGCGGTGAGATTAACGCGGTACACCTTCCCGTGCCATCCGCTACTCTCATCGCCTTCTCATCCTTACTGGTTCGGCTCCTTCGTTTTGACGCTGCCATCCCACTCCCATTGGCTGAGGCGCTGAATTGGAAAAAATGACCATCTGACAGTCGAGTCGCATGGCATAGTTAACTCAGAATTGGCAGACGGAATCGTCCCTATATAAGCGAACGAATCCGGAACTGAGGAAGTGACCCAACAGACACAAGGTTTGTCCCAGCGATGATGTGTTAGTCGCATAACAGCCTTCAGGTCGGTTTTATTCGAAGTAGGAATCGCATTCCCGATCCGTAAGCGTCCGACCGGCGACCCCATAGGCGATTGAAGATGATTCGTGTAATCTGAGGTGATGACGACAATCACCACAGAATTGATGGATCGGGAAACCAAGTGCGACCGGCAGGGTCGGCGGATAACACCGAAGGCGCGTCGGCTGGAGTTGGTCGCGGGGTACCGGGCGAGCGGGCTGACGCTGGAGCAGTTTGCGCGGCGGGAAGGAATCAATCGGCTGACGCTGGCGAAGTGGGTGTATTTATTGGGGCGGCGAGTGGAAGCCAAGCCGGTGCGGTTTGCGGAGGTGAAAATGCCTACGCCGCCAGCCGCACGG
>JAYTWC010000687.1:0-3016 GCA_043743635.1 Verrucomicrobiota bacterium
CTGATCGCGCGCTTTTTTACCACGTTCACCATGATGATGATGAGCGTGGCCGTAGGTTGCCAGGTCTACGATCTCACCAAAAGTCCTTTCGCGCTTGGCATCGTGGGACTGGCTCAATTTTTGCCCGCATTTTTATTAACCTTGCCCGGCGGTTTGGCGGCAGATCGTTTCGAGCGGAGAAAAGTAATCTTGTTTGGCGTTTCACTGGAGCTGTCTGTCGCCCTCGCGTTGTTGACGATCTCGCTTTCAGCGTCACCGAAAGTCGGAATCATTTTCGCTGTCCTCACACTGATCGGTGCTGGGCGCGCTTTTCTTGCACCGGCAGCACAATCATTATTACCGCTACTCGTGCCGAAAGCCGACTTCGTGCGAGCCGTGGCATGGAACTCGTCGATGTTCCAAGCTGCCTGCATCGCAGGCCCAGCGGTGGGCGGCGTTTTATACCTCTTAGGACCGGTTTATGTTTATGGTTGCGGTACCGCTTGCCTGCTGACGGCTTCGCTTCTGTTCGCAACTGTGAAGATTCCCGTAGTCGTTCGCACGAATTCCTCGACCCGCATCGCCGATCTTTTCACCGGGGTGAAATACGTCTTCTCGCGCCAAGCCATTCTGGGCGCCGTCTCGCTTGATCTATTCGCGGTCCTTTTCGGTGGCGCCACCGCCCTGCTGCCGATTTATGCCAGCGACATCTTGCACACCGGTCCTTGGGGGCTCGGACTCCTGCGCAGTGCACCAGCCGTGGGCGCGGCCGTTGTCGCCCTTTATCTCGCCCATCACCCGATCCGCGAAAAGGCAGGACTGAAATTATTTAGCTACGTGGCACTGTTCGGCCTTTGCACAATCGCCTTTGGCGTATCGCGTTCGTTTAGCCTTTCAATGGCGGCGCTGGTGGTACTCGGAGCGGCCGACATGTACAGCGTCGTAATACGACAAACGCTCGTGCAAATCTCCACCCCCGACGCCATGCGCGGTCGTGTCAGCGCGGTCAACCTGCTCTTCATCGGCGCCTCAAATGAACTCGGTGAATTCGAATCCGGCGCAACTGCAGCTTGGTTTGGCACCGAATGGGCGGTTGTCGTGGGCGGCCTCGGCACGCTGGCGGTCGTGGCAATCTGGGCCTGGCGCTTTCCTGTTTTGCGCAAAATGAACCGACTCGACGTACCGCAAACTATTTGAAAACGGCAGGCTAACTTATCGTTCGTAGGCAGTTTTCATTAAGAATCTCCACCCAAAGCCGATACCATAGCTTTGAGGTGTTCATGAAGCTACACGCCAAGCTCATACTGTGTCTATTGTCCGTCCTGCTCGTGATCGTGCTGATCTCGCAAGTTTTTCAGCAGGCCCGAGGCACTGCGGCGCTTCAACATCTCGCCAATGAAAGCCGTGCCGCACTCGAAACCCGCGAGTGGCTGAACGCCGAAAACGTCAGCCGCGCTGTTCAATTTGCAGCCGTCGATAGCATGGAACGTGGCGAAATGGGCCGCTTCGAAAAAATCCTCGCCGCTCAACGCGAGGTCAAAGGACTGCTCGAATTCACCCTCTACGACAATAATGGTGTCGCCCAATACTCCTCCGACAAAAAATTTCGCGGTCAAAAACTTCCAGCAGAACTAAAGGGGAATTTGCTCTCGAAAGCCGAGCAAATCAAACGCCAGACCGGCAACGCCTTCGAAATCTATCAACCCCAAACCGCCAAGGCCAGCTGCATCGAATGCCACGAGTGGAAAGAAGGCCAAATCGGCGGCGTGCTGGCATTCCGCTTCTCTACCGAAACTTTAGACAACGCCAATAAAGACGCGGCCGAGTCGATGACCGAACTTAGGCACTCCAGCCTGTTCTGGATGGTTGTCACAGTGATCACCATCACCGGCGTTTTCATCATCGTCGCCTATTTTGTCGTCCGCCGCCTGATCACCCGACCGCTCGCGCAGCTAACCTCTGGTCTGCAACAAATCGCGGAAGGCAATCTAACCGCTCGCGTAGCCGTGGAATCGAAGGACGAGATTGCCCACCTTTCGACCGCAGCCAACCGTATGGCCGAAGCCCTCGACGCCAAAGCCCAACTCGCGCTCCAGATCAGCGAAGGCGATCTCACCCACGAGGTGAAACTCACCTCCGCACACGACAAGCTCGGTCAGGCCTTGCAAAAAATGATCACGAATCTCCGCGATGTCGTAGGCAATGTCACCACCGCCGCCGAAAACGTGGCCTCAGGAGCAGAAGAAATTACCGGCACCGCACAGACACTTTCATCCGGCGCTTCCGAACAAGCCGCCAGCGTCCAACAAGTTTCCTCTGCGATGGAAGAGTCCACCGCCTCGATCAAGCATAACACCGACAACGCCCGTCAGACCGATGGTATTTCCGTCAAAGCAGCGCAGGACGCCGTCGCAGCCGGCCAATCGGTCGCCCGCACCGTCCTGGCGATGAAAGCCATCGCCGAAAAGATTTCTATCATCGAAGAAATTGCGCGCCAGACCGACCTGCTCGCACTCAACGCCGCGATCGAGGCCGCGCGCGCCGGCGAGCACGGAAAAGGCTTCGCCGTCGTTGCCTCCGAAGTTCGAAAACTTGCCGTCAAATCCCAAACCGCTGCGGGCGAGATCAACCAACTCTCATCGTCCTCCGTCGAGATCGCCGAAGCCGCCGGTATAATGTTGGAAAAACTTGTGCCCGACATCCGCAAGACCGCCGAGTTGGTGAAAGAAATCGCCACGGGTTCCGAAGAGCAAAACACCGGTGCCGTTCACATCAACAAAGCTGTGCAAGAGTTGGACGGCATTATCCAGCAAACCGCCTCCGCTTCCGAGCAACTCGCTGCGTCTTCGGAACAACTCGCCTCCCAAGCCGAACAGCTCCAAACCGCCATTCAGTTTTTTAAGGTTGGTATCAGATAGTGCGCGACCGCAAGCCCTCAAGCCAACCCCAGCGTCTTCAGTATCCGTTGCGCGAACTCCGTCGGAGTCGCGGCGTCAGATTCGGTGAATGGAAAAAGTTTCACGCCCGTTTTTTCGTG
>JAYTWC010000688.1:0-1865 GCA_043743635.1 Verrucomicrobiota bacterium
TCGAGGAACTCAATACCGTTTTCGTCCACGGCGGTTTTCTCCCCAACGAACCTTGGCAAAAACAGCCCGCCAGCGTCGTCACGCGCATTCAAGTCGTCGACCGCGACGGCAAACCCCGCAAACGCGCCGAAGCCGAAGGCTGTCCCGTCTGGGCCGATCTCTGGAACGGTCCGCCTTTCGTCGTCTACGGCCACACCCCGCGCCCCGAGATCTATAAACTCAAATGGTCCGTCGGCATCGACACCGCCTGCGTCATGGGCGGCTACCTCACCGCCTACATCCTCCCCGAAAAACGCTTCGTCCAAGTCAAAGCTCGAAAGCGTTACTACCCGTAGAAGTTCTACGGTTAACCGTTCTTGGTTCATGGTTCGGCCGTTGGATGTTCGACGTTGATTCTTTCCCTCCCACAGATTCACTCACCCTAACCTTTCAACAACCTCATGGCGGACACCTATTCTCCTTTCGCCGGCGCGCTCCTGCTCTGCGTCGATTTCCAACAAGTTTTCCTCAATGCCATTCCCGACGCCGACCGGTTAGTGCGTCGCGGTAGTTTCGCTATTCAGGCCGCCAAAGGTTTCAAGATCCCCGTCGTCTTCACCGAACAGGTCCCGCAAAAACTCGGCGCCTCCCTACCCGAACTGCTGAAGCTCGCTTCCGATGCGAAACAGTTCGGCAAATCCACGTTCTCCGCTCTCGCCGACGACGGCATCCGTGACGCCATCCGCGCCATGGACGTCGAGCACCTCATCATTTGCGGCCTCGAAACCTCCGTCTGCGTCTACCAAACCGCACTCGACGCCCTCGATGCCCAGCTGCAAGTGACGATCCTCTCCGACGCCGTCAGCGCCCGCCGCTCCGACGATGCCAAGGTCTGTCTCGACGCCCTCCGCGCCCGCAGCCACGTCTTCGTTCTCCCGTCGGAAACCGTTTTCTACTCGATGCTCCAAAACGTGAAGCACCCTTTCTTCAAAGCCTTCACTCAACTCGTCAAAGACCATGCCTGAAGCCGCCAACCTCTCCGTCCGCCAGCTCAAGGCCCTCGAAAATAGCACCGGCCACGCCTTCACCAGCGCGCTCCTGCTGCGCCGCGTCACCTCGAAAACCGCCTCCAACGGCAATGCCTTTTTCAGCATCGAGCTCGGCGACCGCAGCGGCACCTTTTCCTGCACCGTCTTTGGCGATCACCCCCAGTTCGACCTCCTCAAGTCCCTGCCTGAAGGTTCGGCTATCCACGTCGCCGGCAAGATCGACTACTATCAAGGCCGCTTCTCGCCCAAACTTGGCAAAATCGCCGCCCTCTCCGACGAAGAACTCGCCGCGCCCGGCATGATGGACAACCTCGTCGAAGCCGCGCCCGAAGACCCCGCCGCGATGTGGGCCGAGTTCAACGCCTTCATCGACGCCATCGTCCACGACGAACTCCGCATGACCGTCCGCACCGCCTTCGAAGAGATTGGCGAAGCCTTCCGCACCGCGCCCGCCGCCGTGCAAATGCACCACGCTTACCGCCACGGCCTGCTCGAACACACGCTCCACATGGCTCGCGCCGCGAAAGCGCTGCTTCCGCTCTACCCCGAAGTCCACGCCGACCTCACCCTGGCCGGTATCCTGTTACATGATACAGGCAAGACCATCGAATACGAAGGCTCGCTCTCCACGCGCCGCAGTCGCAAAGGCATCCTGCAAGGCCACGTCGTCCTCGGCTACCAACTCGCGCGCAAAGCCGGCCTCAAATCGAAACTCGCCCCCGACCTCCTCGAACGCCTCGAACACATTGTACTCAGTCACCAAGGCGAACCCGAATGGGGCGCCGCCGTGTACGCCTCGACGCCCGAAGCTGTGTTCGTCTCGATGATCGACAACCT
>JAYTWC010000689.1:0-3350 GCA_043743635.1 Verrucomicrobiota bacterium
TCGTCAATGGATACGAAGGTTGGTTCGCCACCCATCGTCAGGCGGCAGTCGTTTTTCTTAAGTTTTTCGTCGACGGTGTGGCCGAGTTTTTCGATTTCCGCCCACTGTTCGTCGGAGTAGGGCAAAGTGACGCGGGGCGTCTCGAGGACGCGCGTGACCTTCATCTCGAACTCAAATTCGGTTTCGCAGTCGTCAATGATGCCGCTGATCGGTGCGGCGCTCTGGGGATCGGGTGTGGCGGCGAGCGGGATGTGGCCTTCGCCGGTCAGCAGGCCGCTGGTTGGGTCGAGGCCGACCCAGCCGGCACCGGGAAGATAGACTTCGCACCAGGCGTGCAAGTCGGTGAAATCTTTTTCTGCGCCGCTCGGACCGTCGAGCGACTTCTGATCGGCCTTGAGCTGGATCAGGTAGCCGCTGACGAAGCGTGATGCCAGCCCACAATGCCGAAACAGTTGACAGAGTACCCAGGCCGAATCGCGGCACGAGCCGCTGAGGTTGGTGAGCGTGACCTCGGGCGTTTGCACGCCGGGCTCGAGGCGAATGGTGTATTTGATGTCCTGCCAGAGCAGCTGATTGAGGCCGACGAGAAAGTCGATGGAGCGAGGTTTCTGTTTGCCGGGAGCGGCGAAGAGTTTGGCTTTGGCTGCGGTCAGATAAGCGGCGAATTTCGGTGTGAGTTCGCCTTTGAGCCGGAAAGGTTCGAGTTCGTGATCGAGGGACTTGTCGTAAGCGAAAGGAAAACGTTCAGCCTCGGGTTCGAGGAAGAAGTCGAACGGGTTGACGACCGCCATCTCGGCCACGAGATCGACTTCGATGCAGAATTCCTTGGTTGGTTCCTCGAAGACGAGGCGAGCGAGGTAGTTCGCCTGAGGATCCTGCTGCCAATTGATAAAGTGTTTTTCGGGAAGAACGCGCAGCGAGTAACTGAGAATGCGGGTGCGCGAATGGGGCGCTGGACGTAGCCGCACGATTTGTGGCCCGACATTGATCAGGCGGTCGTAGCGGTAGTGGGTGCGATGGTGAAGGGCGACGTGGATCGACATGAGCGGTAAATTGGCATTGATGCGATGCCCGCCCGGAAGCCATTTGGCGACCAGAACCGGCATGCATGCATCACTTTCATAGCAGGTCCTTGGCCAACTTGGTTGGGAAGTTGGAAGAAATTGCCGTCAATGGATGTCGTTTAGCTGTATTGTTTCGCGAGTTTTTTGATGATGCTATGCAGGCTTTTGCGCAATTCGACAGGGGCGAGGACTTTGGCGTCGGCGCCCCAACTGAGTATCCAGCTTTCAACTTCAGGGAGTGCGCCGAGTTTCATGGTGAGTTCGATGCCGCCGTCGGAAAGATCGACGAGCGCCTGAGTGTCGTGCCAGACGCGTTCGCGGACGCGGTCGGCTACTTTGGCGGTGAAGTGAATCTTGACCTGGAAGTTGCCCGCGCCGCCGAGCACACCCAGGGCGTTGGAGAAAAATTGTTCGGGCGAAAAATCCGACGGGCGCGAAAAGGGGGTTTTGGCGACGCGGACGTCGGTGATACGAGGCAGGGCGAAGGTGCGCAGGGCTTTGCGTTCGATGTCGTGGCCGATGAGATACCAGAGATTTTGGCGGTGAGATAAATGGTAGGGTTGGACGCGGCGCCGCGTGGTGTGGGCGTCGCCAGGTTTGCGATAGGCGAATTCAACTTCGAGTTGTTTGAGCACGGTGGTACTGAGGGCGTTGAAGACGCCGAGGTCGGCCTTGCCCAAGCCCATGTTTTTGAAAGACACGGAGCTGAGTTCGTCGGCGGGCGAGAACGAGATGCGGTCCTTGAGGCCGTCGGTGAGTTTGTCGAAGGCGATCTCGAGTTGGCGATGGAAAGGGGTTCCTTTGTATTGCTCGACCGCGCGGCGGGCGACGAGCAGCGCCATGAGTTCGCCCTCGGTCACCTGCACGGTGGGAAATGAGTTCACCGGGTGGGTGTAGCGGTAGACGTTGATTTGGGGATCGAACTCGATCGGTAGATCGAGCCGGTCGCGCATGAAGGCGACGTCGCGGAGGATGGTTTTGCGCGAAACTTCGAGGTCGCGGGCGAGCTTGGTGCAGTTGGTCATAGCGCCACGTCGCAGGTCTTCGTGGATGCGCATCATGCGTTCGAGTGGGGGGCGGGAAAGTTTTGGGGAGTGCATGGAGAAATAAGGAGCGGAACTGGTCTGAAAAAATAATTTCAGATTTTTCAGGCTAGGACAACCAATGTCCCACCTTGGCTGGTAATATCTGGCCATGAAAATGAATACCGCACCCAAAAAATTGCTCTCCTGTTCGGTTGAACTTGTCTGGTCTCACTATGGCGAACGTTTCCGCGTCGATAACGATCTGAACTTCTTTCGCGAAACGGATGGCGGTTGGTCCACGTGGCAGCCTGATCCGGCTTCGGCGATTTTTTCATCAGCGGCCGACGCGATTTCGGAAACGCGTTGGATGGCGTTTTTGGATTTTGTGCCGGTGCCGGAGCGGCGTTTGCTGGAGTTGTTCGACGTGGGCCGTGCGAGTGTGCTGGCGGTGGTGGCGTTTTGCCCCGGGCTGGTGGCGGACTTATTGGCGACACCGGCGCTGGCGCCGTTTATCGCCGAGCATACGCGCTTGCGTGGCGTCGAGGAACCGAGATGGGAAGAAATCGCTGCGGTGCATAACCGGGGTGGTGTTTATGCGGTGCTCGAATGGTTAGGGTTGCCCGCATCGCGGCAGACGCTTACGGTTTTGCAGAAGATCTCGGAGCCAGATCTTGCACGTCGGTTGTTGGAGCCGATCCGCAGTTCACTCTGGGAACCTGAGACACTTTGGTTTTTGCAGCACACGCCGACGTTGACCGAGCGGACGCTGTTGCACCATTGCGAGGGCGTCGCGGCGTGATGTCACGGACTTGCGTAGAGGGTTTGGTTGGGGTACGGTTTCATGACGCATGAAAACGATCGATGAGTTTTTTCGCAGTGACCAGTTTGTGAACCATTGCGGCATAGAGCTTTTGTCGCATCAGCCCGGGCAGGCGGTGGCGCGGATGGCGGTGAAGCCACTGCATCTCAACGCGCTCGGCATCGTGCAAGGTGGCGCAATTTTCACGCTGGCGGATTATGCATTTGGCGTCGCATCCAATGGGCACGGCACGGCGGCGGTCGGTATCAATGTGAGCATTACCTACGTGAAAGCCACGACCAGCGGCACGCTCACGGCGATGGCCCGCCAAGTCTCAATCAATCCGAAATTGGGAAGCTACACCGTCGACGTTACTGATGAAAGCGGGGCGGTCGTGGCAATTTTCCAAGGGCTGGCGTACCGCAAGAAGCAATCGATCGCGGATGAAGTGAAGGAGCGCAG
>JAYTWC010000690.1:0-2721 GCA_043743635.1 Verrucomicrobiota bacterium
AGGCGATTATAGTTATCTGCGATGGTTCCCAAACTGTAGATATAAGTAGGCGTTCCGTACAGCTGAGCGACCGTCGCGAGATCGACAGATTCGCAGTGAAGATTTTGTCCTACGTAATTGAAGTGGTGCATGACCGGTGAAAACGACGTGAAAACCGCCACAGTGCTGCTTTCACGTTGAAAAAACGAACTCTTTTTTCCGATATTAGCCCTCCCGCCTCTTATGTTATACGTCCTGAAGAATCTGTTTCATCGTCCCGCGATCCGCATGGGTCGCGTCGACAACAGCCTATTCCAGACGACTCGTTTGAGGAATGCACAGTTCGTGAGCTTCATGGCGCAAAGCGAAAGTCTGGCACCGTTCGCCAGTGACCGTTACGACACAAAACTTCGCTGGCGCAAACGCCTGAAGTTCGTGTTCATTGCCGTGATCGTTGGCGGTCTCGCCTGGGTTATCGTCGAAAGCGCCAGCGCGATTTCGCTGTTTTAAGCGAGCTGTGTAGGCCGCTGCACATTGTAGTCCAGCGAGCGCAGGCTCCGTTTCGAGTAGAACACGGCGAGGAACAAATCGCGGGCTAGCAATCGCTTTCCCCACTTCATCGCGACCGAATTTGGCCGATATCAAGACGGGGTCATATCGATTCACGATTTATTCCCACCGAACGCACGAAGTCGCTACACCTTATGAGCCCTGCTGCAGATCGTTATGCGAGCCGAAGAAACGAGCCAGCCCTACCGTTATGTTAACTGAAGAACAAACAAAGATCTTCACCCACATCGGCAAACTCCTACCGGATCTGTTTGCCGTTTTCGAGCTGCAAGGCTTGCGGCTTGTCTATGTAAACCCAGCCGGCCAGCACTATTTTGATCCTCAACATTCCGCTGCTGTAGATCGGCTCACCATCGCTGATTTCATCGGAATGAACGATATTGATCGATTCCATCGCGAGGTATTTCCCCAACTGAGGGTGCTCGGTAACTGGACCGGAGCGCTCAGTGTGCGCGAAATACTCGGGAGCGAATTCAAGACCCAGGTGAAGCTGCTCGAAGGACCGGGAGCCGATCAAAACAGCCATCATTTGTATCTTTATGCTAGTTTGCCTCATGCAACGGAGTCCGTGCACCCCGACGCCGTCACCGACGCGGATATGCTCCATGCGCTGTTGGAAATGACGCCGAACTCCGTCTATTTCAAAGACACTGCCAGCCGCTATCTGCGCATCAGCCGGTCAAAAGCCAAAAAACACGGTCTCTCTGACGCTCGCGAGTCCATCGGGAAAACAGATTTCGACTATTTCACCGCCGAACATGCGGCGCCTGCCTTTGCGGACGAACAACGAATTATCAAGACGAACCAATCGATCATCGACCTCGAAGAAAAAGAAACCTTTCCCGATGGTTCGGTCAAATGGGTCACCACCACCAAACAAGCTTTCCGCAACCGAGCCGGCAAACTCGTCGGCACCTTTGGTATCTCGCGTGATATCACTCAGCAAAAAGTTGCGGAAGAAGGGTTGCGCATGTTGTCACGTGCGGTGGAGCAAAGTCCCATTTCAATCGTTATCACCGACAAACAGGGCAAGATCGAGTACGTGAATCCGTTTTGCACAAAAATCACCGGCTATTCTGCCACCGAAATGATCGGGCAGAATCCGCGGATTCTAAAATCAGGTGCGCACACTCCCGAATTTTACGAGGAATTATGGAGAACGATCTCTGGCGGTCGAGAATGGGTCGGCGAATTCCAAAACCGGCGCAAAAATGGCGAGTGTTATTGGGAGAGAGCGACGATCTCCTGTCTTCGCGACGAGCAGAACGAGATCACCCACTTCATCGCGGTCAAAGAAGATATCTCCGAGCGTAAGAAAATTGAAATGGAACGGCTCGCGCTGGAGACGCAGTCCCAACTTTCGCAAAAGCTTCAGTCGGTGGGCATGCTCGCCGCCGGTGTGGCGCATGAGATCAACACACCCACCCAATACATTACCGACAACACGCGCTTCCTGACCGATTCCGTCAAACAGGTTTTCAACGTGATCGCTGCTTACCGCGCCCATATTGCAGCCCACCCGGAATGCACGCAACGCCTCCAGGCGGTGACCGCATCCGAAAAAGAGAACGAACTCGAATACCTCCTCGAAGAAATCCCCAAGTCGCTGGAGCAATCGCTAGAGGGACTGGGCCGGATCAGTCGCATCGTTTCTTCGTTAAAAGAGTTCTCGCATCCAAATGCAGAATCAAAAAGCGGCGCCGACCTAAACAAGGCCATAGAGACAACGGTGGCTGTGTCGCGGCATGAGTGGAAATACGTGGCCGACGTCGTCACGGAACTTGACCCCAAGCTGCCCCATGTGGAGTGCAACCTCGACGAATTCAACCAGGCGGTGCTCAATCTGGTCATCAACGCCACCCATGCGATCGGCGACGCGATCAAACAGCTCGGTTTGAAGCAAGGCACTATAACCATTAGAACGAGACAGGAGGCGGGCTGGGCGGTCATTGAGGTGGAGGACACCGGCACCGGGATACCGCCGGCCGTGCGCGGAAAGATTTTTGATCCATTCTTTACCACCAAAGGCGTCGGCAAAGGCACCGGCCAGGGCCTCGCGATCGTGCAGGCTGTGGTCGTAAAAGGACACGGCGGACGGGTCGACTTCACCACCGAAATGGGCAAAGGATCGACCTTCAGGATCTTTCTCCCGATCACTCCGCCTGACCTAAC
>JAYTWC010000691.1:0-3783 GCA_043743635.1 Verrucomicrobiota bacterium
CCACGAAGCCCTACTGCGCACCGAGGTCCCCATGAAAACCCTCGCCTCCAATCTGGGCTACTCGCACGTCAACCATTTCATCAGCGCCTTCGGGAAGAAATTCGGCTATTCACCCGGCAGCCTGCGACAAAAACAAAAAAACTCACCAGCCTAAATCATTGACATGCCCTGCTCGGTCCGGTCGTCGTAACCCCCTTGCCAAACCACGAAAAAATCCTTGTCGCCATGTCCGGTGGAGTCGACAGTTCCGTCGCCGCTTTGTTGTTGAAACAGCAGGGCCACGACCTCGTCGGCGCGTACATGAAGAACTGGCTCAACGAGGACAACATCATCGGGAATTGCCCCTGGCAGCAGGATATTGATGATGCCCGCGCCGTCGCCGACCAACTCGGCATCGAGTTCCGAGTGGTCAACCTCATGCAGGAATATCGCGAACGCGTCGTCGCGTATCTGCTCGACGGATACCGACGTGGCCTCACACCCAACCCAGACATCATGTGCAACCGCGAGATCAAGTTCGGCGTGTTCCGCGCTTGGGCGAAAGACAACGGTTTCGCCGCCGTCGCCACGGGGCACTACGCGCGCCGCGAAGAAATTTCGCCGCCCGCCGTAGGGGCGCAGTCTTGCTGCGCCCCTCCCTCCCCGTCCGACGACCTCAGGCGCAGCAAGACTGCGCCCCTACCCACCTACGCCCTCCTCGAAGGCGCCGATAAAAACAAAGACCAGTCCTACTTTCTCGCCCTGCTCAATCAAGACCAACTCCGCGACGCGCGCTTCCCCATCGGCCACCTCCCCAAACCAGAACTACGCCGTATCGCTAGCGAAGCCGGCCTCACCACCGCCACGAAGAAAGACAGCCAGGGCATCTGCTTCATCGGCGAGGTAAAAATGCAGGATTTTCTTCGCCAATACGTGCCTGACGAACCAGGCCCAATCGTCCGTGCGACCGACGGCAAAGAACTCGGCCAGCACCGCGGACTTCACTACTACACGAACGGCCAGCGCCGCGGAATCGGCGTGCCCTCCAACACCGATTTTGAGAAATACGTCGTCGTCGGCAAACGCCCCGCAGACCGCGCGCTACTCGTCGCCTTCGACCATACCGATGCACCCGGCCTCTTCGTTTCGGAAATCCGGATTCACTCACTCAGCTGGAATACCGAACCGATTACCACCGCTCGTACGCTCGAGGGTCGAGTGCGCTACCGCGACCCACGCGTAACCCTCGACTTCATTCCCGAGACTGGCGATACGGCCTTGATCAAGTTCCACGAACCCCAGCGCGCCCTCGCCTCCGGCCAGATCCTGGCCATCCACGACGGCGAACGCCTCCTCGGCGGCGGCGTGTACGTGTAAGCGCAATATCAAAAACCACCGGTTTGACTGTTAGAGTTTGCTCCGGCAGGTCCCGTCTGGAGTAAGGAGGGGCACCGAAATCATCGGAAGGATCATCCACGCCCCATGAAAACCAAACGCTCCAATCTCTCGTACCTGTTTCTCTGCGGGGTTCTCTGCGCCATTGTTACACTCTGCTTCGGCTCCAACATCGTCGCCGCCACCGCTACCGATTTCCTCTCCGCCACGTTGCCCAAAACCGGAACCGAACCGAACGACCTGCCCTACCGCTATCTCGTGCCGGCCGGTTACAACGCCGCCAACGAATACCCGCTCATCGTCTTCCTCCACGGCTCCGGTGAACGCGGCAACAACAACACCGCCCAACTCGGCAACAACGCCAACGGTGCTCTCCAACTTGTCTCCACCACCAACCAGACGACTTACCCCTGCTTCATGCTCGCGCCGCAAGCCAGCGTCGCGGAAGGTTGGAACGCCAACACACTCGCTCAGGTTATCCGCACGATCCAGCAACTGGAACTAACCTACTCGATTGACCCAAATCGAGTCTACATCACCGGTCTCTCGATGGGCGGCGGCGGGACGTGGGAGATCATCATGCGTTATCCGTTTTTCTTCTGTGCCGCCGTGCCGATGTCCGGCTGGGGCGCGGGCTCTTATGAAAGAATCGTAGGCATCCCAATCTGGAATTTTCACAGCGCCAACGACCCCACGGTGGACGTTGCCGGCAGCGACAACGCCGTAAGCGCCCTGCGTCAGCTCGGCGGCCGGGTTATCTACACCCGTTACGCCACCGGTGGCCACGGCATCTGGCCGACCGCCTACGCCAATCCCTACCTCCTGCCTTGGATGATGGCCCAACGCCGAAACCAGCCGCTAGCAGGAACGCCCATTATCACCATCACTTCGCCCACATCCCATATCGTGTCGCCAGCCATCGTCGCCGCTCGCACCATCACCGGCACCGCCTCCATCCCCGGCGGCATCACTCAGGTCAACTGGACCTTCTCGCCCTGGATCGGCAGCGGAGGTATCGACACCAGCACTTACGCGCTCGCGACCGGCATGGACAACTGGTCGGTCAATAACCTAGCCAATACTACGGGCTCCAATCTCTTCCTCGCCATCGCCACCGGCCCGAGTTGGGCTACAGGCACTGGTTCGTTAACCGGCGGCGGCATTACGACCCTTAACGACTATTTCTGGAACGTCCCCACCGGCGCCAACCTCACCGCCCCCACCCTCGCCGTTGCCACACCAAGCGCCAACGGCACATACACCACAACCTCCCCTCTGCTAAATCTGACCGGCACTGCGACCACAACCGGCGGCAAAACCATCAAAGCCATCACCTGGACAAATGATCGTGGCGGCACCGGCAACGGCCTGGGCACCACGACTTGGAATATCGACTTCATCGATCTTCAGTCCGGCGACAACCTCATCACCGTCACCGTGCGCGACTCCGCCAGCATCACGGCCAGCACGACCTTGCTCGTGCATGCAAATTTCAGTTCATCCAGCAGCTCTTCATCCTCCTCCAGCAGCAGTTCGTCCAGCTCGTCCTCCAGTTCTTCATCGTCGGGCAGCTCTTCATCGTCCTCTTCCAGCAGCTCCAGTTCGTCTTCCTCTTCTTCGAGTTCCTCGGGGGGAACGCAGCCTTCCGGCAATAATGGCGGTGGTGGTGGAGGAGCGCCCACGATATGGTTCTTTATGATGGTTACGGCCCTTGCGCTGGCCCGTGGCGGACGCTTGCGGCGCTGAGATTTCCGGCCGAACCTGCCGACCGGCCCTAGTCGGCTTCCCCAAACAGCTTTAACCTTTTGTAACCGGCCTGTTAAACAGGTACGTCCGGAGCAATCCCGTTTGCCGGGTGCGACCTCGCCCGACAGGTTCCGCCCCCGCCCATAACCTCTGGCACCCCAACCCTACTTCGCCTCCTCGCCTTCCTTGCTCTTGCCTCCCCACCGCTCCACGCCGCCGATGATGTCCGCGTACAAGATGCCCCCGGATCAGGTATAACCAACTACCCCCTGCAAATCGGCTACGCCTTCCTTCCTGGTGAAGTCGCCGACACACCCACCGTACTCGCTGACGGCTCAGCTATCACCTCACAAGCCCTGGTCACTCACCGCTAGGCCGATGGTTCGGCACGTTTCGCTCGCATCAACGCCATCGTGCAAAGCCTGGCGGCAAGCGGCGCTGTCAATCTCACCTTCGGCTCCATGACACCGACGATCGGCACGGCATCACCCAGCACCGTCATCAACAATCTCCTGACGTCCTTCCCTGATTTCGATTGCACTTTGCAATTTACCCAAGGATCCACCACGCGTTCCGTCAGCGCGAAAAGCATGCTCACCGCCGGCGCCTACGAATTCCTTTCAACGGGTTCGGTCTGCACCGAACTCCGCATCGCCGACCACG
>JAYTWC010000692.1:0-3473 GCA_043743635.1 Verrucomicrobiota bacterium
CGCACGGCGGAAATCGTGTCAGCCAGAATCACCAGACCGGCGTAAATGGTTTCGGGTTTCACCTCTTCATGGTGCGCCGCAACGGCGTTGACCACGATCGGGGTTTCACCGTGACGTTTCACGAAGTCGGCGCCGATGATGGCGTGGCTGCCCTCATACTCGCCCTCGACACCTTTGCCGATGTCGTGGAGCAGGCCGGCGCGTTTGGCGATACCTGGATCGAGGCCAACTTCGCTCGCGATCAGCGAACAAAGCAGGCCCACCTCGACGGAGTGATCGAGTGCGTTTTGAGTGTACGCGAAGCGATATTTCAAGCGGCCGAGCAGCTTGATGATCTCGGGGTGCAGTCCATTGATGCCGAGACGTTGCACGGCGTCTTCACCGGCCTGCACGACGTTGATTTCCACCTCGGAACGGGCGCGAGCAACGAATTCTTCAATGCTCGCCGGATGAATGCGGCCGTCCTTAACCAGTGCTTCGAGGGCAAGCCGGGCAATTTCACGCCGAACCGGATCGAAGGAGGAAATGAGCACCATCTGCGGTGTTTCGTCGATCAGGAGCGTCACGCACGTCGTCGACTCGAAGGATTTGATGTTGCGACCTTCACGACCGATAATGCGGCCTTTCATCTCCTCGCTCGGGAGATGAACGATGGTTGCGGTAATGTCGTTATTGGGCCGCGATGCCATGCGTTGCATCGTCGTGATCAGGATACGCTGGGCGTCACGCTGCAGCTCCTGTTCGGATTTTTCCATCGTCTGACGACGCAGCGCACGCAGCTCATCCTGACACTCAATCATGACTTCGTCGCGGAGGGCGCGCCGGATCTCCTCGGCATCCATTTGAGACACGCCTTCGAGACGGTTGCGTAAACTTTTCGAAAGAGCTCGGATCGCGTCACGAGCCTGCTTGACGGCGACGTTTTCGCGGGCGAGGCGTTCCTGTTTTTGCTCCAGCTGATGGTCCAGCAAACCAAGCGATTCCTCGTGCGCACGGATTTCGCGAAGCTTGATGTCAGTCTCGATTTCGCGGCGGTCAAATTCGCGATTAAACTCTGCCCGGCGGTTCTGGATCTCTTCCTCGGCCTTCTGCTTTGCCTCTTGCGCGGCCACTGCAGCTTCGCGCCGAGCAACCTCAACCAATTGAGAGGCGTTCAGTTTGGCCAGACGTCGCCGACTCCTCGTCGACAACCAAACTGCAAAAAAACCGATCCCTGCGCCCACGACAAAAGCGCCCGCGAGCGTCCGACTGGCCGGATCGCCTTGGGCCATCAGATACGCAAGTGCAGGTGCGCCGACTGATTTCAAGAGGTTTGCAACGTACGGCGGCCCAATCAAAATTCAATTCTTTCTTCCTGATGCCTCAGGATACTCCGCCAAGCGCCGTCCCGACCTAGGGTTTTCGTGCTTCACAGCGGATCTCCGGCCAGACACCGGCCAACACTTCCTGCATGCGGGCGAGCGCCGTCGCTTCATCGCGGTTAATCACCACGGTCTGCACCAGCCCATAAGCCCAACGATCCGCACGCAAATACCGCAACCGGTCGTAGGCATCGCGCATCTGCATGCCAAAATGCGTCGGCTCCAGCCCTCCGCCACCCACAAACCAATACGCCAGCAAAGACCGCACCGGCACCGAGCCCGCCGGCGCCCCAACCACGGCATGTTCAACCGTCAACAACGTCACCGGCACAACCCCGCCGCCCACGGCAAATTCATGCCGCGCGCGATTCGTAATGGTCCAACCTTGTCCGACCAGACACAGCTCCGGCCGATGAATCGAAGTCCGGTCCTGTCCACTCAGAACGATTGAGAAAAACACCTGCTGCCGCCTGTCTCCAAGAAACAGGTAATTGCGCCGCGCATACCCCGTATCAGCCGGCAAGACCGCACGCTCCACCGCCGTCACGTCGACACTTTGGCCAATCCACTCGGTTCCGATAAAACCGGGCAGCCCAACCGGTGAAGCCCCTCCTTCCTGCAACTTCACCCCCGCCACCGCCTGCGGCGCCCGCGCATCCAGCCGAGCAGCCACCCAACACACCACGATCGCCATCACAACCGTCACCACCGCCACCCACCAAGGGCGAACCGTCTCCGACCGTCCTTCAAATGGCCCGATGCTCTCCCGCGCCGCCTTAAAACCCACCCGACGCATCACCGACACCGTCACCAACAACATCACCGTCACCGCCAAAAACACCAACACGCCCAACCCGTCGTGCAGCCGCTCTCCACCCCGTTGACCGAACCGTTCGCCAGCCCACACCACCGCCAGCACGCGACCGATATTACCCGCCACCACATACGGAACCCCGGCAACCACCAACACCAGCCACGCCACCCACGAACGAAAATTCAAATAACCCACCAGCAACGCCAGCGCCAGCAACGCCACGAGCGAGCGAATCCCCGAACAGGCTGCCGCCACGTCGTATTGGAAACGTCCGTCCGGCGAGAACAACTGCGTGCCGTTGCGCAACAACCTCACGCCACCCACCTGCGCGATGGCGTACGTCGAATCCGTCACCACCATCCGCAATTGAAAACCCAGCGTATCCACGAAATTCACCGGCACCGCCAGCACCATGAACACCAGCGGGAAACCCGCCGCCCGACCCCAACGCCGCCCGCCTACCAAAACCAGCAAGCCCCACACAAAAAACAACAGTCCACCAATCGAAACCCGCGACTGCTGCATCGCATAACCAGCCAGATGCAACACCAGCCCGGTCAGCATCGCCACCAGCGCCGCACCACCCGCCGGCTCACACGCCGAACCCGACGAACAGGCGTGAATCCGCAAGTTCCGCCAGAACAGCCCCACCGACGCCAGTAAGATCAACGACCCGTGCTGCGTCTCCGCTCCCGGGTCGAACCATTGCGACCCCCACCAATAAAACAACGACCGCGAGTGAATATAACCCTGCGTCGCATTTCCGAAAAATTGGTAAACTATCGCCCCCGCCAAAGCACACGCCAGAGGAGCCGCCAGCGCAGCGGGACGAAAAACAAACTGGTTTCTTGCGGTTTGGTCAGGCATAACCTAGGAACAACATCGATTGAGTGGCAGTGTTTTTCCAAGCCTGCAATGAAACTGCTCGTATTTGCTCAGACCCCACCCCCCCATCACGGACAGAGCGCCATGGTCCGTCTTTTGCTCGAAGAGCTCGGCCGTCCCGGCCAGGGCTTTGAGCTCCACCATGTCAATTTGCGCCTTTCCGAGACCTCGTCCGACGTGGGCCGCTGGCAATTTCGCAAAGTTTTCCCGCTCCTCGCCGCTTGCGGCAAAGCGCTGTACCTGCGCTGGCGCCACGGCCCGATGGTATTTTATTATGTGCCTTCTCCGGCGAAACGCAGCGCGCTCTACCGCGACTGGGTGATCATGATGCTATGCCGGCCTTTCTTTAACCAACTGGTTTTGCACTGGCACGCCGTCGGCCTCGGCCAATGGGTCGAAACCAGCGCAACCAG
>JAYTWC010000693.1:0-2917 GCA_043743635.1 Verrucomicrobiota bacterium
CTGATCGCCGCCTCCGTCTTCGCCCTCGTCATCATCGCCGTCCCGACCCTCCGCGCCATTTGGTACACCTATGACGTCCCGGAAGCTGAAAAAGCGAACGCGTACGAGGTCAACGCCACCGGCCTTCAATGGTGGTTCCGCTTCGAATATCCCAACGAGCCCCTCGATGCCGCCGGTCACCTTGTCACCGGTAACGAACTCGTCATTCCCGCCAATCGTCCCGTCCGCATCAATCTCCGCACCGCCGATGTCATTCACAGTTTCTGGGTGCCAAAACTCGCCGGCAAGGTCGACATGATGCCGAACCGTGGCAACCACCTCTGGCTGCAGGCCGACGAGCCTGGCTATTACTGGGGCCAGTGCGCCGAATTCTGTGGCGAGGACCACGCCGTCATGCGCTTCCGCGTGATTGCCCTCGACCCCAAGGAATTCGCCGAATGGGTCGCGCAACAAAAACTCCCCGCCCGGACAGTCACTCACACCACCGGAACCGAACCACTCGCCATCCAACCAGCCAGCCTCTCTTTCGCCCGGAACGCTCCCGGCTGGAGCCACCAGTTCGACCTCAACCCGCTCGAAAACTGGAAGCAAAAGCAATTTCCCGAGAAGGACGAAAACCCCGCGCTCATTGCCCAAGGTCGCAAACTCTTCCAGGAAAAAACGTGTATCAGCTGCCACAACATCCGTGGCCACGAGGGCGTCGGCACCACCGCACCCGACCTCACCCACGTCGGCGCCCGCACCACCATCGCCGGCGGTCTGCTCGAAAACAATGAGCCCAACCTGCGCCGCTGGATCAGCGATCCGAACAATGTTAAACCGGGAAACAAAATGTACGTCGGTGTGCCTCTCGGCGGTTCCGTCATGCCCGGCTACATGTTCCGCGACACGAAAACCGGCCACCTCACGCCAAATATAAAAATCGCCCCCGCCGAAGCCATCGCTCTTACCGCCTACCTCCAGAGCCTCAAATAAGCCCCTTTTCCAGCCTGCCCATACTCGTAGTTCGTTCATGGATACCATTTCACACGCCCTTCCCCACGGTCACCAAGCCCCACCCACGGCTGAAAAACGCAGCTGGCTCTTCACCCGGCCCACGGCGAAAACCGGCCTCATCAGCTGGCTGACCACCGTCGACCATAAACGCGTCGGCCTCATGTACGGCTTCTCCGCGCTCTTCTTTTTCCTCGTCGGCGGCTTCGAAGCGCTACTCATCCGCATTCAACTCGCGGTGCCCAACAACACCTTTCTCCAGCACCAAACGTACAACGAACTCTTCACGATGCACGCGACGACGATGATCTTCCTCGCCGTGATGCCGCTCTCAGCCGCGTTTTTTAATTACATCATGCCGCTCCAGATCGGCGCACGCGACGTCGCCTTTCCTCGGCTCAATGGTTTCGCCTTCTGGGTTTTCCTCGCCGGCGCAATCATTCTCAACGTTGGCTGGTTCATAAAATCCAGCGCACCCGATATCGGATGGTTTGGCTACGCACCACTTACCTCTAAGGCCTACTCCAACCAATTCACCAACGACATCTCGACCGACCTCTGGGTCATGGGCCTGCAAATCCTCGGCGTCTCCTCAGTCATCGGTTCTCTCAACTTCATCGTCACCATCATCAACCTCCGCGCGCCCGGCATGACGATGATGCGCCTGCCCGTTTTCACATGGATGACACTTATTACAGCGTTCCTGATCATCTTATCGTTTCCTGCCATCACGATCGCCCTCGTCGAGCTCATGATGGACCGCAATTTCGACACCGGCTTTTTTGAAATCTCAAGTGGCGGCCTGCCGATCCTCTGGCAACACCTATTCTGGGTCTTCGGCCATCCTGAGGTCTACATTTTGATTCTTCCGGCGATGGGCATCATCTCGGAAATCCTGCCAACGTTCGCGCGCAAGCCGCTCTTTGGTTATCCCATCGTCGTTTTTTCTGGTGCTTGTATTGGTTTTCTCGGTTTCGGCGTCTGGAGCCACCACATGTTTACCACCGGCATGGGCGCGGTTGCCACCGCCGCCTTTTCCCTCGCGACCATGGCCATCGCAGTTCCGACCGGCGTGAAGATTTTCAACTGGATCGGTACGCTCTGGAACGGCCATCTTAGAATGACCACACCCATGATGTTCGCCCTCGGATTCATCTGGATGTTCATGATCGGCGGCTTTTCCGGTGTCATGCATTCCGCCGCGCCCGCCGACGCGCAACAGCAGGACAGCTACTTCGTCGTCGCCCATTTTCATTATGTACTGATCGGTGGTTCGGTTTTCGCACTGCTCGCCGGCATTCACTACTGGTTTCCGCTCATCTTTGGCCGCAAGGTCTCCGAGTTCTGGGGCAAGCTCTCCTTCTGGGTCATCTTCGTCGGCTTCAACGTCACCTTCTTCCCGATGCATTTTCTCGGGCTCAACGGCATGCCGCGCCGCACTGCCGTGTACGACGGGAACATGGGATGGAACTCGCCCAATTTTATCGCCACCATCGGCGCCTTCATCCTCGGCATCGGCATCGCCATCTACTTTGCCGTGATGATCTATACCTTCTTCAAGGGCCAAAAAGCCGGTCGCGATCCATGGGATGGCCGCACGTTCGAATGGGCCATTCCGAATCCACCACCTGAATACAACTTCGCGGTTACGCCAACCGTGCACGCTCGCGATGCCTTCTGGTACGAGAAACACCATACCGACGAAATCACGAAAGAAAAAACCGCCCACTCCCAGGCTGAGTCCGCCCACGGCGGCATACACATGCCAAGTCAATCGTGGTTCCCCCTCCTCACGGCGAGCGGCATGCTTGTCGGCAGCCTCTTCCTCGCAAATCACAACTACACCGGCGCGATTTGTGGCGGCGCCCTCACTTTTATCGGCGCCTTCCTCTGGGCCTTCGAAGGTCCGGGCGGCTACCATGTA
>JAYTWC010000694.1:0-4313 GCA_043743635.1 Verrucomicrobiota bacterium
CTTTCGAACGACGACAATTTCTGCGCCTCATGGCTCTGGGGGCACGACCGCTGGCGCCACCAAGACATCCCCGAAAAACGGCTTCGCCTCGAATCAAAACGCAACCTCCTCGCCGCCGATCTCGCCGTCCGCCAGCTCACCACCCCGCCACGCACGACCCGCGTTTTCATCCGCCTACCCAACTGGCTCGGCGACGTCGTCATTGCCCTGCCACTCTTGCGCGCCCTCCGCATCTCGCGACCCGATGCCGAGATAACGCTCATCGCCAAAGCCGCCTTCCTTCCGCTCCTCGAAATTGCCGGCGTCGCCGACCGCCTCGAACCGCTCCCCCGCCGCAGCCTCGGCTATTTCCTCCATTTCTGGCGTCTTCGCCGCCGCCACCCCGATGTCTACCTGCTCCTGACCAACTCCACCCGCGGCGACCTCGAAGCCTGGCTTACTTGCTGCCGACAACGTTTCGGCCTCGTCAAAAAAGGGCACCGGCGCCCTCTGCTCACGCACCGCTACATCGCCCCCGCCGACTTCGACGAACGCCAAAACCATCAGCTAGCGCTTTGGGAAAACCTCTTCCGCCATTTCGGGCTCAACACCCCGCTCAATCGCACCCCCTTCGAAACCCCGATTCGCCCAGGCTCACAAGCCTCGCATACCACACCGCCGTTCCCCATTCCCGAACGCTTCACCATCGGGTTCATCGCCGGTTCCGAAAACTGTCCGGAAAAACGCTGGCCCCTCGCTCATTGGCGTCTTCTAGCCGAAAAGCTCCTCGCCGAATTTCCAAACGCCACGCTCGAACTTTTCGGCACCGCCAACGATCAGACCATCACGGCCGCCATCGCCGACGGACTCAACCCCGCCCGCGTTCACGACCTTGCCGGAAAAACGGATTTGCCGGCCTACGTCGAGAAACTCCGCTCCTGCCGTTTGCTCGTAACCAACGACACCGGCGGCATGCACCTTGCTAACGCCCTCGGCGTGCCACTCCTCGCTCTCTTCGGCCCCACCAACCCCGTCCGCACCGGCCCAGTCTTCACCGCACCTTTCGAAATTCTTCAACCCCCGGACTGCCCACCCACCGGCGGCGCCGTTCTCGCCGATCTCCTACCAGAAACCGTTCTCGCCGCCGTCCGCCGACTCCTGCCTCCTGACTCCTGCAATGCCGCTGCTCTCCGTAACTAATCTCCGCACCTATTTTCACACGCGAAGCGGCGTCTACCGCGCGGTCGACGGCATAGACTTCTCCGTCGAGCGCGGTGAAACCCTCGGCATCGTCGGCGAATCTGGCTGCGGCAAATCCGTCACCTGTTACTCACTGATGGGCCTCATCCCCCAGCCACCCGGACGCATCGAAAGCGGTTCCGCGATGTTCGATGGCATCGACCTCCTTCACTGCACCAAGGCTCAGACTCATTCGATTCGCGGCAAGCGCATCGCGATGATTTTTCAGGACCCGATGACCTCGCTCAATCCGTACCTGCGGATTTCCGAACAACTCATCGAACCACTCCTTATCCACGAAAAGATTTCCCGCAAAGACGCCCTCGCCCGCGGCCTCGAAATGCTCGCCTTAGTCGGCATCAACGACGCCGAGAAACGCATCCACTTTTATCCCCACGAATTCTCCGGCGGCATGCGCCAGCGCGTGATGATTGCCATGGCGCTCATCACCAAGCCCGAACTCCTCATCGCCGACGAACCCACCACCGCACTCGACGTCACCGTGCAGGCTCAAATCGTCGAACTCATCAAAAAGATGCAACGCGAGCTCGGCATGGCCGTGATCTTCATCACCCACGACCTCGGCGTCATCTCCGGCCTCTGCAACCGCGTGCAAGTCATGTACGCCGGCAAAGTCGTCGAAACCGGCGACACACGAACTATCTTCTATCAACCTAAGCATCCCTACACCCGCGCGCTCCAACGATCCATTCCCTCGCTCCAACCCAAAGGTTCGGAGCTCTACACCATCGCCGGCATGCCGCCCGACCTCTCAAAACCGCTCCCCGGCTGCTCCTTCGCTCCCCGCTGCGAGTTCGCCACCGACCGCTGCCGCACCGAGACGCCGACGCTCTCCGCCCAAAACGCCGACCACCCCCACGCCTGCCTCCGCGTGCAATCGAACGAAATCTAATCTGGAACTCAGGAACACTGGAACGATCCCCGAAATACGAATCCATCCTTCACTGTCTTTTTCCAGCTTTCCTGAGTTCCAGATTAAATAATTCCCATGCCCGCTCCCATTCTCCAGCTCAATGAGGTCAAAACCCATTTCCCGATCCAGGAAGGTTTTCTCATCAAGCGCCACACCGGCACCGTGAAAGCCGTCGATGGCGTCAACCTCTCCCTCGCACGTGGCGAAGTCCTCGGCCTCGTCGGCGAATCCGGCTGCGGCAAATCCACCCTCGCCCGCACCATCCTCCAACTCGTCCCCACCACCGGCGGCACGATCATTCTCGAAGGTAAAAACCTTACCGCTGGTTCGACCGCCGAAGTCCTCGACATCCGCCGCCACTTGCAGATGGTTTTCCAGGACCCCTACGCGTCGCTCAACCCACGCATGACCGTGTTCGCCACCCTGGCCGAACCAATGGCCGTCCACAAGATTTGCCCGACCTCCGAAATCCCCACCCGCGTGGCCGAACTTATGACGACCGTCGGTCTCGCCCCGCGCTTCATGCAGAAATACCCGCATGAATTTTCCGGCGGCCAGCGCCAACGCATCGCCATCGCCCGCGCCCTCGCGCTTCAGCCCCGCGTCATCATCGCCGACGAACCCGTCTCCGCTCTCGACGTCTCGATCCAGGCGCAAATCCTAAACCTACTCGCCAGCCTCGTTAAAAAGATGGGCCTCAGCCTCATCTTCATCGCGCACGACCTGTCGGTGGTGAAACACATCTCCGACCGCATCGCTGTGATGTACCTCGGTAAAATCGTCGAACTCGGCAACGCCGTCGACGTGATCGAACGCCCGCTCCACCCGTACACCCGGGCATTGATCAGTGCGATCCCCACGCCCAACCCCGACGTCGAACGCGCCCGCCAACGCATCGTGCTCGCCGGAGATCCGCCGTCTCCCGTGAATCCACCGAGTGGTTGCGCCTTTCACCCCCGCTGCGCCTACGCCCAGGAGAGATGCAAACTCTCCGTCCCGCCCCTAGTCGCCACCGACAACGCAAGAGAAGTTGCCTGCGTACGATTAGGGGAAATTTGAACAAACATTCCGCCTCACGAAACGAAGGCGAGTATTTGTCGGCCAATTTGCACAAAAGCCGCATCCCGAAGGATGCGGCTTTTGAGAAATACGATTAGTTTATCGCTTGGTTCGGTTAGGTTGCGGTGCCGGTTTCGGCGGCGGGCTTCTCGCTGAGTTCCTTCAGCTTGAACTCCAGCTTGTCGCCGTTGCGGACCACGAGCGTGGGCTCGCCGTCCTTGACCTCGCCTTTGAGAATCGCTTCGGCGAGCGGATCTTCGAGGTAATGCTCGACGGCGCGGCGCAGCGGACGTGCACCGTACTTTTCGTCGTAGCCTTTCTCGATGATGAGCGCCTTCGCCTCGGGCGTGAACTCGAGAACAATTTTACGATCTTTCAAACGGTTAGCAAACTTCGCCACTTCGAGGTCGACGATCTTAACCAGATCATCTCGATCAAGCGGACGGAAGAAGATGATGTCGCTGATGCGATTCAGGAACTCGGGCTTGAAAATGCGCTTGGCTTCTTCGAGCACTTTCTCGCGCATCTTTTCGAAATCGTTGAAATTTCCGGTCATCGCCTGGAAGCCCATCGAATTCTGGCGCTGCAAGAGATGCGCACCGACGTTCGAGGTCATGATGATGATCGTGTTTCGGAAATCGACCGTGCGTCCGAGCGAGTCGGTCAGGCGGCCGTCTTCGAGAATCTGCAGGAGCAGCTGAATGACGTCGGGATGTCCTTTTTCAATTTCGTCGAAGAGAATCACGGAGTACGGACGACGGCGAACGGCCTCGGTGAGCTGGCCGCCTTCTTCGTAACCGACGTAGCCCGGAGGGGAACCAATCAACCGCGACACGGCGAATTTTTCCATGTATTCGGACATATCGATCTGAATGATCGCGTCCTGCGAGCCAAACATATTTCCAGCGAGCTGCTTCGCGAGTTCGGTTTTGCCGACACCGGTCGGGCCGACAAACATGAATGAACCAATCGGGCGGCGCGGATCCTTGAGATCGGCGCGTGAACGACGAAGCGCTCTGGCGATGGCAATGGTTGCGGCATGCTGGCCGATGACGATCTTCTGCAGGTCGGCTTCGAGGGAGAGGAGTTTTTCGCTCTCCTT
>JAYTWC010000695.1:0-4627 GCA_043743635.1 Verrucomicrobiota bacterium
TTCGAGGCGGGAAACTTCGCCTTCGAGGGCGGCGCGCATCTGGATGCTGGTTTCGTATTTGGCGTTGAGGTGGGCGAGGTCGATGCCGGCTTCGATGAGCTCGTTTCGTGGGCGAGTGCGCAATGCCCAGAAATCCTGAACGTCGCGGGCGGTGGCGGCGGCAACGTCGAGCGGCGCCTGAAATTCAAAGAAGCTCATCCGCATGGAACGCTTGATGGCGGTTGGCACGATCAACCACGCCAGGACAACGATGCCGAGGGTGATGAAAGGTTTGGCCTGATCGAAGCGTTTGGGGAGCACGAGTGGTTCGAGGGTAGGGCGCGTTATCCTTAACGCGCCGCGAGTTGGTCGGCCGGAGGACACCAACAAAACGGCCATCCATCAGGAGAACTGCATAGTTTGGCGCGTACTGGATTCATCCGGATGTAAGAATTCTTTTCTTCTGTTGATTCGTTATTGCGAAGCCGATGTTCAAAAAAGCCATCCTGCCAGGTAATGTGCGCAGTCTTAGCAACGTATCTTTTCCAGTCGCAGATCAGCTTGTCCATAGGCTTCTGCGAATTGAATGAGATAATCGCATGGAGGTGGTCTGGCATGGCAAGCAGGGTATGCGGCCACCATTTTTGCGATTGAAGATAGTGTTCGGTGGCTGCGGTGATGATGCTGAAGACATCGGTTTTGGCCAGCGTATTGGTGCCACGTTGGGCACAGCAAATCGTTAGAAAGTAAACCGACGAATCGGAGATCCAGGGCGGTGGCGTGTGGTGAAGACGCGTTCGCTGAGGTAACGGCATCTCAGATGGATTCCGGGCTGTTGGAGAAATTCCTCACTTGGAATGTCGGAGCGGCGGACTAGGGATAGTCCGCCCTACCGGCCGAGATTTCAAATCGGTCTCACACGTTCTGCATGACCCAGTTGAGGTCATTCAGGACGGCGCCGGTGCCGTTGGCGACGGCGGAGAGCGGGTCGTCGGCTACGATGACCGGCAGGCCGGTCTTTTCGCTGAGGAGCCGATCGATGCCGCGAATGAGCGAACCACCGCCAGCCATGACGAAACCGCGGTCAACCAGATCGGCGGAAAGTTCAGGCGGGCAACGTTCGAGTGTCGTGCGCACGGCGTCGACAATGGCGCCAATGGTGTCGCTGAGGGCCTCGCGGACTTCTTGCGAGGTGATGTGAATGGTCTTGGGCAGACCGGCGACAGAATCGCGGCCTTTGACTTCCATCGAGAGTTCTTCTTCGAGCGGATAGGCGGAGCCGATCTTCATCTTGATCTCTTCCGCGGTGCGTTCACCGATGAGGAGGTTGTAGGCGCGCTTCATGTAGTTGACGACGGCGGCGTCGAGTTCGTCGCCGGCCACGCGTATCGACTTTGAGAATACGATACCGGAAAGGGAGATGATGGCGATCTCGGTGGTGCCACCGCCGATGTCGACGATCATGTTCGCGGCGGGTTCGTCGATCGGGAGACCGACGCCGATGGCGGCGGCCATCGGTTCGGGAATGGTGATGACGTCACGGGCGCCAGCGTGCGTGGCGGAGTCTTTGACGGCGCGTTTTTCAACCTCGGTGATGCCGGAGGGAATCGCAATGACGACGCGGGGCGCAACGCGCAGGGCGTTGTTGTGCACCTTGCGGATAAAATAGCGGAGCATGGCCTCGGTCACATCGAAGTCCGCGATAACTCCGTCTTTCATCGGGCGGATGGCGGTGATGTTGCCGGGGGTGCGGCCGAGCATTTTTTTTGCCTCGTCGCCGACGGCGCGGACTTTGCGCGTGACGGTGTCGAGTGCGACGACGCTCGGCTCGCGAAGGACGATGCCTTTGTCTTTGACGTAGACGAGAGTGTTGGCGGTACCGAGATCGATTCCGATGTCGTTTGAGAAGTAACCGAACAAGTTCGAAGCCATGATTTGTGTGATGCGGCGGCGTTTCGCCCACGGAAAACAATCGGTGTGGCGTGCGACTGTCAAAGGAGAAAAACGTGCAGCGCGTGGGTTTTTTCGATTTTTAATGGTGTTGGGAGAAAGCGTGGCTTGACCGATTCATAGAATGTGCCGACTTGAAGGGGCGATGATGCACGGCGCCCAACTCATTCAAGACCTGGCGGTGATCCTCGTGGTGGCGGGCGCGGTGGGTTGGGTTTGCCAGCGACTTGGTTTGTCGGTGGTGGTAGGTTTTCTAGCGGCGGGCATCGTGGTGGGGCCGTTCACGCCGCCGTTTGCGCTGGTGAAGGATATTGGCCGGGTGGATACACTGGCGCAGCTTGGGTTGGTGTTTTTGATGTTTTCAATCGGGTTGAAGCTGAGCTTGCGTCGGTTGCGGCGGTTGGGGTTGTCGTTGCTGTTAGCGGTGTCGAGTGCGGCGGCGATTGTGTTTTATGTGACGCGGCTGGCAGGGGCGATTGCGGGTTTTGATAGCCGCGAGGGGCTTTTTTTGGCGGCGATGCTCATGGTGTCGTCGTCGTCGGTTATCATGAAGGTTTTGCAGGAAACGGGCGCGACGCACGAGCGAGTCGGCCAGCTGGCGATGGGCGTGTCGGTGCTCGAGGACGTGGTGGCGGTGGTGATGTTAACGTTGCTCAATTCGGTCGTGCAGTTTGGCGGAATGGCGCGCGCGCCACTGGGCGAAACGCTCGGACTGTTTGGCTCATTTGTCGTTTTGGCGGCGATTGGTGGGTTGCTGCTGGTTCCCTGGTTGTTGCGCAAGCTGAGCATTTCGGCGGGCGAGGAATTGCAAACGTTGGGGCTGGCGGGGTTGCTATTTGGGCTGGCGGTGCTTGCGCAACGGGCGGGTTATTCGCTGGCACTCGGGGCGTTTTTGCTGGGTACAATTGTGGCGGAAACGCCGCATCGCACCCAGGTGGAAAGAACGTTTGAGGGGATGCGTGATGTTTTTACGGCGGTGTTTTTTGTAGCGATCGGCATGGAGATCGACCTGCGACTGTTAGGTAATTCTATTGGAATGGTGTTGGGCGTGACGGTGTTCACGCTGGTGGTGCGTTCGGCGGCGATGGCGATCGGGTTATCGCTCATCGGCACGGCGCCGCGGGAGGCTTTGCGCGTGGGGTTGTCGGTGACGCCGATTGGCGAGTTTTCGTTTGTTATCGCGCAACTTGGCGTGCTGGCGGCGGTGGTACCGGACACGTTTTACCCGATGGCGGTTAGTGTGTCTTTGCTCACCACATTAATCGCACCGTTTTTGACGCGGCATTCGGATCAGATTAGCGGCTGGTTGCTGGCCCGGCAGCCGCGGACATTGCGAGGTTGGAGTGTTTATTATCACACTTGGCTGGAGAATTTACAGGCGCAGCAGAAGCGAAATATGTTGTGGCAGTTGAGCCGCAAACGGTTTGTGCAGATCGGCGTCGAGATGCTTTTTGTTACAGGTCTGCTGGTTTTTGCCGAGTCGATGTTGAATCGGGTCGTGCGCTGGCTTGGGCCTGATTGGTTGTTCCCCAGCGGGCCAGCGGTTTTATTCTGGCTAGTGTTGGCGCTGGTCGTGCTGGCACCGCTCGTGGCGATTTGGCGGAATCTTTCGACCCTGAGCCTGCTGTTTGCGCAGGTGGCTACGGCTGGGCATTCAGATGAAAAGCGGATTCAGCCGATGGTTGAGCTGGCTTTCAAATTTGTCGCGGGCATGGGATTGTATGTCTGGCTCTCGACGCTTTTGCCGATGGAAGGTCGGGCTAAATGGATTGTGATTGGGAGCGGTGTTGTGGCGGTGTGCGCGTTAATGATATTTCAGCGGAAGCTTATTTATTGGCACAGCGAGCTGGAAGTCGGATTGCAGGAAGCAATTCAGGGAACCGAACGAATCGAAACCGACCTGAACGCGCCGTGGCTGCGGCCGCATGGAGACTGGAAGATCAGCGTGACGGATTGTGTGCTGCCTGATCTGGCGAATGTACAGGGCCGGTGCATTGCGGATTTAGATCTGCGGGCACGTTTTGGTTGTACGGTGGTGGGTGTGGGGCGGCAGGGTTATATGATCTCGCTGCCGCCGCCGAATACGGTGCTTTATCCACGTGACCGGTTGTTGTTGCTCGGCACGGCGGGACAGGTGGAGGAGGCAAAAATGTTTTTGATCGCGGTTTCTGCCTTGCCGTCATCGGCGGCTGAGTTCGACGAAGTGCGGATGGAAACGCTGATCGTGCCGGCCTGGAGTCGTGCTGTGGGGCAGGATTTGAAGACGTTGTCGCCCACGCAGGACTTTCATGTACAAATAGCCGGTATCCGGCGCGGTGATACGCGGGTGCTGAGTCCGTCGGGTGAGGAGGTCATCGGCAGTGGCGACGAGTTGCTCGTGCTCGGCATGCCGGACGGGATTGGGTCGTTTCGCGACTGGTTGCTGGAGCGGCCGCTTTGATTTTGAAAACACGGCACTAATTGGCGGCAGAGACGTAGAAACTGGGAACGAAGTTTTCGGCGATGCCAAGTTGCGCGAGCGACCGATAGTGTGAATGGAGTTCGGCTTGGTTAGGCAAGGGCTGGCCGTTGCAACCGTCGTGTTCGGGGATGAATTTACCGGTGGTGAAGTGTTTGTTGACTTTTGGGCCGATCGGCAGGATGAGCTCGGGGAGTTTGTAATCGGGCAGCGCGGCAAAAAAGGTCGTGGTCCGAAAGC
>JAYTWC010000696.1:0-2304 GCA_043743635.1 Verrucomicrobiota bacterium
CGCAAAAAACCGAACGGGAAAAGAGAACCAACAAATGCCAGCTCCACCCGCTCCACCCCGCGCTTCGCCGGACAAACCGTCCAGTCGATCTGCGCTTCGCCCTGCGGATCCAGCCTTTCGCGCAATACAAGCTGCTGTGGCTGGCCAGCACTCGTATTCGTCACATCAAACACCAGACCATAAGCAGGCAACAACGTCTTCTCATTATACAAAACAATGGTGGCCGGGTGTTCGCGTCCTGCCCGCATCGGCGCATCCACCTCTAACCGCCAACTCAATCCACGAAAGTTTAGCCACGAAAGAACTCCGCTCAACACAAGACAGCCCAACAGCATGGAAAGCGTGATGAAAAGGATATTACTCGAGCTGTTATAGGCTGCCATACCTACGCCCATCGCCAACCCGATCAAGACAACGCCCGGAACCGTCGCCATGACCCGCTGGCCACGACGCGGAAACACCAAGTCCCACAGCAACCGTCGCCAAAACGTTCCCGTTTGCGTATCCAACCATTCCCTACGGTCTCCCTTTCTGCGTTTCATCGCATTAAGAATGTGGCGTTTGATCGTTAGGCCGTTATCATTTGCGCTGTGTACGCGTTGCCTAAACCGGTGCCGGAATAGCCGTCACCATGCGTTTCAGGATCGCCGCCACGGTGCGCCGTTCCTCCATCGCATCAGCACTCGCCCGCGCCAAACCAAGCCGATGCACTAAGACCGGCGCGACCAGTTCGCTTACGTCCTCGGGCACGACAAAATCGCGTCCACGCACCAACGCCCGAGCTTGCGCCGCGTGTTTCAACGCCAGCCCGCCGCGCACACTCACACCCCCGCGAAATTCAACTTCGGTGCGTGTCGCCGTGATGATCTTCAACACGTATTCAAGCACCGTCTCCTCAATAAAAACCTGCCGGGCGACTTCTTGAAAGCGACGGATTTCTGCGCTCACCGCCACAGGTTTCAAGCCAATGTCGTCATACGCCGTGTTCACCGAACGCAGGATCTCCATCTCGTCATGCGGTTGTGGATACCCCATGTGCAGGCACATCAGAAAGCGGTCCAGCTGGCTCTCAGGCAACGCGAAGGTGCCTTCGTAATCGACCGGATTCTGCGTCGCGAAAACCATGAACGGGCTGCCGACTTCGTAGGTACTTCCGTCAACCGTCACCCGCCCCCGGTCCATCACCTCGAGCAATGCCGATTGGGTCTTCGGCGTTGTTCGGTTAATTTCGTCGGCCAGCACCACGTTCGCGAAGACCGGACCCTTTTTAAAAATAAATTCTTTCCGCTGCTCATCGTAAATGGCCACACCGGTGACATCACTCGGCAACAGATCGCTCGTGAACTGGATGCGCGAAAACGCACAATCCATCGATCGCGCCAACGCATAGGCCAACGTCGTCTTACCCACGCCGGGAATATCCTCGATCAGCACATGCCCGCCAGCCACGAGACACACGAGCACCTGCTCGATCACGTCATCCTTACCTTTAATCGCACGCTGCATGCCGGAGCGCAGCCGATCGAGAGTTTGCTTGGCTTCTTCCACAGCATTGCCGGAAACGAAATCGCTCATGGGAAACAGTGTATTTTACTCCCTCCCATCCGCAAACAGGAATTGGTTTCTTTCCATCAACGCGCAAAAATCGTCGATCACCGCACTTAATTTTGCCCACACAAAGCTCCGTGCTTAGACCGCCTACGGAGCTGGCTTACCGCTCAGCGCCGCTTTCAACGTGCGCTGCAATGTAGGGATATCAAATGGTTTTTGAATAAAACCGGCCAATCCCTTGCCTGAAAAATGAGCCGTCGCCTCCTGTTCGCTATAACCACTCATCAAAACCACCGGAACCTGCGCATTTTTCTGACGGATCTCCGAAAACACCTGCGCACCATCCAACCGCGGCATTGTCAGGTCTAACAAAACCAAACTGAACCGCCCTGGTTCCTTCGCGAAAAACGCCGCGCCTTCACGACCGTCAACCGCAAGCACAACGCCAAAGCCGAGCGCCGTCAAAATCCGCTGTACCGTCGTGCGCACCGTCTCCTCATCCTCAACCACCAAGACCGTACCAGAACCGCGCCATTTCTCATCACCCATTGGCGCTTGTGAGAGGGAATCGAACGCACCGCCCGCGCTGGGCAACAACATGGTAAAGGTCGTGCCTTTGCCGGGCTCTGACTTGACCCGCAACGTGCCCTTGTGACTGCGAACGATGCCGAGCACCGCCGCCAAACCCAAGCCGCGCCCGGTAAATTTGGTGGTGAAGAATGGATCGAATATCCGCTTCAGATTTTCCGGCTG
>JAYTWC010000697.1:0-2335 GCA_043743635.1 Verrucomicrobiota bacterium
GGCGCTGTTTGACCACTACTGGAATCACTTTGCGCCGTATCGCGCGCGTCGTGCCGAGCTCGCCGCCAATCTTGATTATGTGAATCAGGTACTGGCCGACGGTGCGCAACGTGCCCGCGTTGTCGGTGGCGCCGTGTTGCAGCGGGCCCGCAAGGCCTGTGGTTTGGCATAAAATTCGACCATGCCCGAACTCACTCAGCTTACTGGTGACAATCAGCGTCGCGCTCAGCTATTATATTTCACCACGTCCAGCGTAACCGCTGACAACCGTCATCTCGTGGCCGTGCGCGAATCGGCTGACGGTCATCCCAATATCATCACGGTTGATCTGAAGACCGGTGCCGAACGTGAACTTACCGACAATCGCGATGGCACGCTCAAGTCCTACGTCTATTTTCGTGGCAACCCACTGCGCGGCCTTGGCAAAGCCAGTATCAACCTCGATGCGAAAAGGGGGATTGTTTATTATCTCCAAGGAAACGATCTTTGCTCCGTCACTCTCGACGGGCAACGTCGTGTGATCACCCATCTGCCCGACGATCAGGTGACGGCGTTCACGCACATCAGCGCCGATGGTAAACGTATTTGCGTTCCCACGACGGACGCCCGCGCGCTCGAAGACGAAACCGTCGAGGGCAAACGTGCCGGTGAAAACCTGGTTGGCGGCAAGCGCAACGAAATCATCAGTGACAAGCCAACCTACGATATCGACGAACGTGTGCGCACGGAAAACCTCAGTTCATATATCCGAGTTTTCGATACAAAGACCGGCGAAGAGATTTTGTGCGAACGCGTGCGGCAGGCATGGATCACCCACGTGCAGTTTTCGCCGGTGAATCCGGATTGGATTCTTTATAATCACGAATGGCCATCGGACTGTGGCATTCGCCGTCTCTGGCTTTGGGATGGTAAAACACATCGTCGCCTCCGCAGTGAAGGCGGCAATCGCAGTCGCAAGGATTGGTCGTGTCACGAGATGTGGACTGCCGATGGTAAGTTCATCATTTACCACGGAAAGTTTGCCGACAACACCGCTTATGTTGGTCGAGTTAGTCCGGCCGGGGATGACAACATCGAGATCGCGTTGCCAAAGGAATATCAACGTTACGGCCATTTTACGGCAGGCACCGTGAATAGCGACTGGTTGGTGTCTGATGGTTATTGGCATCCGGTCGGCGAGCCCGAAAATGGTCTTTGGGGTGCTGAATGGATTACCAAGCTCAAGGTCGACTGGGAGCGCCGCGCGATAGAATGGACGCCGCTCTGCAAGCATCACTCGCTCTGGGACTGTCAGGATAGCCATCCGCACCCGATTTTTAGCCCAGGTGATAAGTTCGTGTATTTTACATCCAATCTCGGTGGTGGACGCTCAGTCTGCCGTGTCGCGGTGCCGGAGTGAAGAATTGGAATAACTTCGATGCGGACTGAGCGTGCATTTTGCGGAGAACCTGCCATTGCTTTTCCACAGTTATGAGTCCGTTTGAGTATGGCCTGTTGGCCTTCAGTTCACTTTTTGCGATCGTTGATCCGATTGCGACGGTACCTGCTTATCTTGCGATGACGCCGCACGATTCGATCGCGGCGCGCATTCGTATGGCGCGCCTGTCGTGCATTGTGGCGACCAGTGTGCTGATCGCATTCACGCTGGCGGGGCAACAAATTTTCAAGTTACTCGGTGTGACCCTCCCGGCCTTTGAGCTCGCGGGCAGCCTGCTGTTGCTGCGCATCGCGTTTGACATGCTTTATGGAAAACGCCCGGGCTCGCAGGAGACGGCTGAGGAGGTGGCGGCTGGTGCGGTAAAAGACGACATTGCCATCAGTCCCCTCGGCGTGCCGATGTTGGCTGGTCCGGGTGCGATTTCCACCGTTCTCATTCTGGCTACGCGTGCCGAGACTTGGGTCAATTATGGCGTGCTGATGGCCTGTATCGTCGCCATCGGTGTTGTATCCTATATTGTATTACACATCGCGGCGCGCGGCGCTACGTTTCTGAATCCGCTCGTATTGAAACTTGTTACACGTTTGATGGGGCTGGTGATCGCCGCCATCGCGGTTCAGTTTGCTTTTAATGCGATAGCGGCGAGCGGCTTGTTTGCCGGCGCTTTGAGCCCGGCGCATTCCTGACGCTGGCAGTTCAGCCAATCGTTTTGAACCAACTGTTGAGCGATTCGCGGACGGGCTGGAAAGTGTTTACGTGGCTGTTTGCCTTTGGGCGGCCGAAGGGCAGGCCGGCGATGAAGAGCGTGTCGGCGCTGTTGGGAATATGTTTCTTCAACAAGTCGGGATAAATCATCACACTGAATTGCGGGCAAGAGCCGTAGCCGAGTGATGTTAG
>JAYTWC010000698.1:0-2051 GCA_043743635.1 Verrucomicrobiota bacterium
CCGAGAAGCGGAAGCACCATGCGCGCAAACATCGGTTGAACCAAAAACAAGAGCGCTGCACTCGTGAAAATCGTGGCCAAACAAAATGCAATCATGGTCAGTAATCGCTAGGTTAACGACCGCTCTTGATTTTTCCCACCGGAGCCGAACTAACCACAACCTCCGATTTGTCTGCCACATAAATCATGTAAGCACTGCGCTTGGCGTGTTCGTGAAGTTTCGCCGGAACAGCCTGCACCGTGAAACCCGCTTTCGTGAGCCGTTTCTCAATCGCCACATCCGGACAGGCCGACCAAACAGCGGCACGGCCGCCCGCCTTCACCGCCCGGGCGATCTGCTGCATGCCGCGTTCGCTATATAACTCGTTGTTATCTGCCTTCACCATTGCCGTCGTGCCATTGTCGATGTCGAGCACGATGACGTCGTACGGCGCGCGCGTACCACGCTGAATACTCGAACGAACATCTTCCTCCAAAACCTTGACGCGCGGATCCGCCAGCGCCTGGCCATTTAGCGCTGCCAGAAAAGTTCGGTTCCACGCCACAATCTCCGGAAACAACTCGGCAACGTAAACAACGGCGTTCTTGCCCACGGTCTGAAGCACCGCCTTCAACGTAAAGCCTAACCCCAGACCTCCGATTAGGACGCGTGGGTTATTGTTTTTCTGCGCATGACGCTCACAACCCAGACTGCCGAGCTTCAACTCCGACGTTGCCACCGAAGAATGCATGAGCTGCTGACCATCCACACGGATACAAAAACTGCCGTCGTGCTCGACAAGGGTCATCCGGCAACCGTTCGGCGTGGTCGTTTCAGCAAGAGTAAGGTGAGGTTTCATTTTCCGTGAATGCTGAATCTCCGAAACCTACTCGGCTCATTTCAGCAACGCACAAAAGCCTCTTTACGACACAGGCGGAGGTCAAACTTTGCACACTGAGGAATCGCGGGCCGACGGAACCCGCGAGCCCAAAAATTTCGCTCAGGCGCCGACGCTCGCGATTTCCGTTATCGCGTGATTGAGCCACATCTTCAGACGTTGGCGTTCCATCAACCCAAGCCCAGAGCCAGAACCATCCGTGCCTCGACTAGAATTATTTTTTGCCGACCAAAAACTCGCATTCGCCGCGTCTATTTTTTGAGCGACCGCCTCATGCAGTCGTTTCACGGTGATAACTTTTGCACCAAAACTCTGTGCACGAACTTGTTCACCGGAACGGTCGAGCTGACTAAAATCATCTCCGCGCAACTGATTTCGCACGAGAACGTAGTTCAACCGCGCACCAAACTGATCAAGCAAACGCGAAAGCAAATCGACCGAATCACGGCCAGCATCCATCACGTGCCAGTAATTCACGGTGACACCACTTTCCTCGGCAAGATTCAACACACCCGATTCCTCCATCCATTTAACCAAAGGCGCATGCGTTTGCGCAGCCAGATCGACCAGCACTCGACGACCGGGTTGCTCGACCGCACTTTCAACAATCGCATCCAGGGCCTCATAACTATCCACAACCACCGGCGATGCATAACCGGCATAGTAGCGCATCAACGCCCCATGCGAACGATCTGTATCGAAACCAACAAAAAGCACTTGTTGATCGATAAAATATTGAGCGAGCAGCCGGGCCATCAGCGATTTGCCCACGCCCCCTTTTTCTCCACCGATTAAGTGAATCTTCGACTGCGTACCAATTTCAGCTTCTAGAGATTGTGTCATATTTGGGTAATTGGGCCAACGAAGGTCGTTAGAACCAACGCCGCGGCCCTTGCAGGACTCATGCCATCGAGCGCGCCTAATTGGCCCCATCCACCCACGCACCCACCTCATGAACCCGGTGCCACTCACGACTCCATTCAGGAATCGGCGCCAGATCCCATCGCCACAATCGATCAGGCGTGCGCAATTCTAGCTTCTCGAAAATGGTTCGGCGCACAAGTTCACGACCATCAGGAGCGACATCGAGGCGGGCCACATCACTCACCAGCACCCGCACGCCCGAGCGAGCCGCCAACCACGCGAGATGCCGCCGCCCCGCTGCCTGCGCACA
>JAYTWC010000699.1:0-5129 GCA_043743635.1 Verrucomicrobiota bacterium
CTCACCCTTTACGCGTTTTCCGTCGAAAACTGGAAACGCCCGCAAGACGAAGTCGCCGGCCTCATGACGTTGCTGGATTATTTTCTGAAGCGGGAAACCAAAACACTCGTCACAAACAAAGTCCGTCTGCTCACCATCGGCCGCACCGAAGGCATGCCAGAGACGGTGCGCGATCGTCTCGCCGACGCCAAAAAAGCCACCGCCCACTTCACCGACCATACGCTCGTCCTCGCGCTCAATTACGGATCGCGGACTGAAGTGCTCGATGCCGCCCGCGCCTACGCCAAAGCCGTTGCAACCGGAAAACAAAACCCCAACGACGAATCGTGGGAATCCTTCAGCCGCCACCTTTACACAGCCGACATTCCCGATCCCGATCTGGTCATTCGCACCTCGGGCGAAACCCGCATCAGCAACTTCCTTCTGATGCAAAGCGCCTACGCTGAGTTTATATTTACGCCCGTCCTTTGGCCCGATTTTTCAAAGCAGGAGTTCGCCGCCGCCCTCGCCGAGTTCGCCGGACGCGAACGCCGCTACGGCCTGACGAGCGAACAAGTCAAACCCGCTAAAAAATCCTGATCCCCCTCGTTTTCGCCGCCGCACAAAAACAATATGTCGACCCGAATTCCACTGCTTCAACGCACTCTCAGCACCACCGCCCTTTGGTTGATCATCTTCGGCCTGCTTTACTTTTTCGGAGCCAACGGCGCCGTCTGGATCGTGGCGGGCATCACCGTGCTGACACTGCGCGAGTTCTACGGATTGATGAAACACATGGGCTACGAGCCCTTCGACAAACTCGGCCTGACCCTGGGTGCGGCCGTGATTCTCGCTCCCTATTACCTCAGCAAATACGGCGTGCAAACGATCGACCTGCTCGCTTTTGCCGTGATCGCTTTTTCCATCCGCATCCTCGGCGAACGCAATCCCCAGAGTCGCGTTGAAACCCTCGCCGCTTCTCTCTTCGGACTCATCTACGTTCCCGCGATGATGCAATATCTCGTTCGCATCGTCCAAATCCAGACACCGCGCCCTCAAACCGGTATCGCCCTGTTTCTGTGGGTGATCGCTGTCTCCAAATTCTGCGACGTTGGCGCGCTCCTCGTCGGAACCGCCATCGGCAAACGCCGTATGGCCCCCGTCATCAGTCCGAAAAAAAGCTGGGAAGGTGCCGTGGGCGGCCTGCTCGTTTCCGCGCTCGTCGGAGCGGGCATCGCCTATTGGGCACCGGCATATATGCCGATCCAATTTACACCTCTAATCGCCGCGCTTTTGGCGATTCCGATCGCCGGGCTCGGCATCGTGGCGGATCTCGTGGAATCCATCATCAAACGTCGCGCCACCATCAAAGACTCCGGCGCCACCATCCCCGGCATCGGCGGCATGTTCGACGTCACCGACAGCCTTATCCTGACCGCACCCGCCGCCTTCCTCGCCTTCCGCTTTTTGTAAGTTTCCCGTCGTGGTCACGTCTCTTTCTAATCGCAAACGCGTCGTCCTGCTCGGCGCCACCGGCTCCATCGGCGAAAACGCCCTGCGCGTCATCGCCGCGCATCCCGACAAACTCGAACTCGTCGGCATCGCCGCCCGAACCAACTGGCAGAAACTCGCCACCGTCGCCGCCGAATTTCGCGTGCGCCACATCGGCCTCTTCGACGAAACCGCCCGCGCCGCGGCCAAGGCCTCCGGAGCCTTTGCCGCTAACACACAGTTATATGGCGGCCTATCCGGGCTGGTCGAACTCGCCCAGCTGCCCGAAGCCGATACCGTGCTTGTGGCCGTCGTCGGCACCACCGGCCTCGAACCCGCGCTCGCCGCTATTTCCGCCGGCAAAGACCTCGCCCTCGCCAGCAAGGAAATCCTCGTGCTCGCCGGCAAATTCATCATGGCCGCCGCGCGTCAGCACCACGCGAAACTCCTGCCCGTCGACAGCGAGCACAACGCCGTTTTCAAGTGCATCGAAGGCCACTCCGCCGCGAGCGTTGCCCGCATCATCCTCACGGCGTCCGGCGGCGCTTTCCGCGACTGGCCGCCTGAACGCCTCGCCCAAGCCACCGTCGCCGACGCACTCAAACACCCGAACTGGTCGATGGGGCCAAAAATCACCGTCGATTCCGCCACGCTCGCCAACAAAGGCCTCGAACTCATCGAAGCCCAATGGCTCTTCGGCCTGCGCGCCGAACAGTGCCAAACCGTTATCCATCCGCAAAGCATCGTGCACTGCCTCGTCGAATTCACCGACGGCGCCATGCTCGCCCAGCTTTGCCCGCCGTCGATGACGTTTCCCATCCAGCACGCGCTGCTCCATCCAACCCGCGCGCCCGGCGTCGACGCTCCGCTCGATCTAGCCAAACTGTTTTCCTTGGAGTTCCGCCCGGTCGAAGAAGCGCGATTCCCCATGTTGCGGCTCGCGAAACAAGTCATGCACGCCGGCGGCGTTGCCCCAGCGGTTTACAACGCCGCCAACGAAATCGCCGTCGCCGCTTTTCTCGAAGGCCGGGTACCGTTTCTTGCGATTCCGCGCATCGTCGATCAAACTCTACAGAACATTTCTAACTTTGAACCCGCCGCCCTCGCCGATGTCCTCAACGTGGACGCCGCCGCCCGGCACACCGCTAAAAACCACCTTGGCGCGTTGACCTAAACTTTTTTACCACGATGGAGTTATTCCAAACCCTTTTTTCGAACGTCTGGGCCGGCTTTCTCGTCGTCCTGTTTTTTGGCGGCTCGATTTTTGTGCACGAGCTCGGCCATTTCCTCGCCGCCCGCTGGCGCGGCATGCATGTCGAACGATTCGCCATCGGCTTCGGCCCAAAAATCTTCTCCTGGCGTGGCAAATCCGGCGTCGAATACTGCCTTTGCTGGCTGCCGCTCGGCGGCTACGTCGCGCTTCCGCAGCTTGCCGATATGCGCGCGATCGAGGGCGAAACATCGGCTGAAGTCGCCAAGCTCCCACCACCATCTTACTTGGACAAGGTCATCGTCTCCGCCGCCGGCGCCGTGTTCAACGTGATCTTCGCGTTCGTTCTTGCTTGTTTCATCTGGATCGGTGGCCAAGAAGCGCCCATCGATCCCCAGACAAATCGCATCGGCGTCGTTCTCCCCGAGATCGAATCCGCCAATGGCAAAATGTCCCCCGGCCCAGCTTTCATCGCCGGCCTCAAACCGGGCGACCTCGTTACCGCCGTTGACGGAAAATCAGTCTCCTCGATCAACGACATCCAATCACTCATCATGCTCGGTTCCGGTCGTGGCCCCAACGGCGAGCCCAAGGTCGACCTCACCGTTCAGCGCGACAGCGGCGAAATCCACATCGAAGTTTTCCCCGCCTACGTCAGTCCCGAAAAAATCCGGGACATCGGTGTCGAACTAGCCGGCACCGTCACGATCAACACCGTCCTCGACGCCAGCCCCGCCATGCAAGCCGGCCTCAAACCCGGCGACACCATCACGCATCTCGATGGCGAAACTGTGGGCTACGCAGGCTTCATTCAACGCTACCTCCGAACCAAGCAAGGCGCACCCACGCAGGTCACCATCAAGCGCACCGACGGCGTGCAGACGCTCCTCGTAACACCGCGAAAAATGATCGATCCAGAGACACAATTGGCCGTCTTCCGCCTGGGCATTTCGCTCGAAGCCTCGATTCCCACGCACCTCGTTCACATTCCACCGTGGGTTCAGATCGGGAGCCACGCCCTCGGTTTCTACCGCACACTTGAAAGCCTGATCAGTCCCAAATCCGACATCGGTCTCTCCAAAATGAGCGGTCCAATCGGTATCGCCAAAGGCCTCCACTCCCTCGCACGTTTCGATTTCCGCCTCGTGCTCTGGTTCACCATTTTGATCAACGTGAACCTTGCGATCTTCAACCTGATGCCGATTCCCGTGCTCGACGGCGGCCACATCCTGTTCGCCACCATCGGCAAATTACGCGGACGCGCCCTGCCCATCGACTTCATCGCCACGACCCAGAGCGTCTTCATCGTGCTCCTGTTTTCGATGATCATTTACGTCAGTTTCTTCGACGTACGCCGCATCGTCCGCGACAACCACTACGAAAAACCCGCCAAGGCCGCCCCTGCCGAACCACCCGCCGCACCATCAACGGCCCCCGCCACACCGTAGCACCTTCTCTCTTTCGTCTTTATCGTTCTCGTTCTCTTTATCCCTCCAATCCGGAGAAAGAAGAAAGATAAAGAGAACGAATATAGATTTCGATCGACCACCATGTCCTACTGCGCGTCCCGCTTCCAAACCCTCCGCCGCGTCACTCACGAAGTCAAAGTCGGCACCATCGGCGTCGGCGGTACGAATCCAATTCGTATCCAATCCATGACGACGAGCGACACCGAGGACGTCGCCGCCACCGTGCGTCAGTCCATCGCCCTCGCCGAAGTCGGCTGCGAAATCGTCCGCGTCACTGCACCCAATGTCCAGGCGGCAAAATGCCTCGCCGCCATTCGCCGCGATTTCTCCGCCGCCGGATTCGCGCATATTCCACTCGTCGCCGACATTCACTTCCTGCCCTCCGCCGCGATGGAAGCCGTCGAGCACGTTGAAAAAATCCGCATCAACCCGGGCAACTACGCTGACAAAAAGAAATTCGCTGTCCGCGAGTATTCAGATTCTGACTACGATCAGGAACTCCAACGCATCCACGAGACCTTCACCCCGCTCGTAAAACGCTGCAAAGAACTCGGCCGCTCGCTCCGCGTCGGCACCAATCACGGCTCGCTCAGCGACCGCATCATGAACCGCTACGGCGATTCGCCGCTCGGCATGGTCGAGAGCGCGCTGGAGTTTCTCCGCATCGCCGAAGCCAACTCCTACAACCAAATCATTCTCTCGATGAAGGCCTCCAACCCGAAGGTCATGATCGAGGCCTACCGCCTGCTCGTTGCCCGCATGAACGAGGAGAAAATGCTCTACCCGCTCCACCTCGGGGTCACCGAAGCCGGCGACGGCGAAGACGGCCGCATCAAAAGCGCCATCGGCATCGGCAGCCTGCTCCTCGACGGACTCGGCGACACCATCCGCGTCTCGCTCACCGAAGACAGCGTCTACGAAATTCCCGTCGCCCGCGCCCTCGCCGACAAGGCGATGTCGCTCTGGAAATCCCAAATTTC
>JAYTWC010000700.1:0-2529 GCA_043743635.1 Verrucomicrobiota bacterium
CGGCGCCATGCCATGCTCTTCGTTGCCCAAAACCAGAGCGACCGGCTTCGTCGCAGCCGCATCTTGTGAAACTTTTTGCAACGGCTTCGCCCCGTTCACTGCCGTCCCCACCACGCGATAAAACGGCGCGATCTCCCGACAAAATGCTGCGAGATCTTTCACGCTCACGATCTCCACGCTCTCGAGCCCGCCTTCCGCCACGCGATGTGCCGCCTCACCCGGCAACGCCTGCTGCGGATGATTCGGCACCACAATATGCCTCACCCCAAAAAATGCCGCCGTTCGCGCGATCGCACCAAGGTTATGCGCGTTACCGATCCGATCGAGCAGCAACAAAGGCGCTCGCTCCCGCGCCCACGTCCGCACTTCGTCGATCTTCGGCGAACGCAACGCCTGCTGCTCCACAATCGCCACGATGCCACCGTGATGCAGCGTGCCCGCCACTTTTTCCAAATCCGCCGATTCCAAACAGCGGTACACTTTCCGCGCCGCTGCGAGCGCCTTGCACATCGCACCGATTTTTCGCCCAGTCGCGTGATCAAAAAAGAGCCGCTTGATCGAATTCGGGTTAGCTTTAAAACGCGCCTGCACCGCACCCAAACCACAAACAGGAATTTCCTTCGGTTTCATTGGTTAACCTCCCCGACAATCGTGAATTCCTCGCGATCATGAAAAAGATGCCGGATGCGAAGGCCCGATGTCCGACTCGCCAACACGCCGCCTGCCGCCGAAATTTCGCGCAACAGCGCCACTGGATCGACCCGCCCGAATTTCAAAATCACCACGAAGCGACGACACCAACCATTCACTATCCACGGCTCGATCAGATTTCGCATCACGTGATGCGGCTCCTCGACCAGATCGCAAAAAAGCCAGTCAATCACCTCACCCGCCGCCGGTTGAAAACGAAACGCATCCTCGCGCCGATGTTCGATCAACGGATTATTTAATGCGCCGCCTTTTAGCGGACCATTATCGATCGCGATCACTCGCGCACCGCGTTTCGCCGCACTGTAACTCCAACCGCCCGGTGCCGCACCAAGATCCACCACCGTCTCGCCCGCAACCGGCTCGCGCCCAAAAACCACATAAGCCTCCTCGATTTTCAAATACGACCGCGACGGTGCCAACGAATCGTCCGCCATGCGAAGTTGCCCGCCAAAGACACATTCACGCGCCACAAACAACCGGCCGAAATCTACAAAAAACACGAACAGCCCGCGCACCGTCGCCGGTCCGCGCGGCTTTTCCGCCACCGCCAGCTTCGACACACGCGACAACCGCTTGCGCAAAAGTTCACCCAACGCTTTCTCCACGCCGTCCACGCGACGTCCCAATCCGTCCAGCCCCGCCGCCATCTCGAAAATCAACGGCCACGGTGCCTCGAAACGCTCCGCTTTAGCCGAACCTAGAAAATAATCTAAAACCTTGCTCGCGATCCCGTTCACCGTGTCTGCCGCGATCTCCACCGGATCCACCAGCGCCGCTTGCGCAAAGCACAACTCCGGCAGCTTCGCTCCGGCCGACGCCACCCGCATCCAACCCGCTCCCAACTCCGACGCGACCAGCCCATGCAGGCGCAGCTCCTTTTCGAGGTTCGGTTCAAATCCGGGCTGGCAACGGATGATCATGGCTTCTTTAACGTGGCAAGCCCGGCCCCGTCCGCGAGTATAAATGCGCGTCTGCGCTGAACCAACCACGCACAGCCCTGTCGATACCTTCCCTGCATCATGAAAAAACTCCTCTTCATCTTCCTCATCGGTGCCGCCGCCGGCGCCTACGGTTACTATTACGTGCAACAAAAAAACGCAGAAGCCGCCAAAGCTGCGGAAACCGCCCGCGCAGAAAAATCCGGCAAGCCTGCACCGACACTCGGCGACCGCGTCCGCGACGAAGCCAAGACGGTAAAAGATTCCGTGGCGAATAAACTCACCGAATGGCACCTCACGCCCGACGCCATCGGCGAGGAACTCGAACGCACGGGTCAAGTCGTTAGGAACAAAGTCCAGTCCACCGGCGAAACCATTGCCAACGCATCCTCCAACGCCCGCATCGTCGCCACCATCAAAACCAAACTCGCCGTCGACAAAGAACTCTCCGCCCGCTCCATCAACGTCGATTGCGAGAACGGCCAGGTCACCCTCCAAGGCACGGTCCCTAACAACGGCCTCATCGCCAAAGCCGTCGGCCTCGCCCTCGACACCGAAGGCGTCACCCGCGTGAAATCGTTACTCAAAGTCGCACCAGCCTCCCCTTAAAATACCCACAAAACCGCCTGCAGCCCCAATCCGAAAGTAACCTATTAGGTTACTTTCCCTCCGAAACACGCCGTCCATTAAATATCGGAGGACATGCCGAACACTTTTGTTTTTCGCTTTAACCTGTGGCGGCCTTGCGCAAAGTGCCTCCATGCGCGTGCTCGTCGCCTTCGACAAGTTCAAGGATGCGCTCACCGCCCGCGAGGCGTGCGAGATCGCTGCTCGCGCGTTACACGAAAAACATCCCAACTGGCTGGTCGATCTCTGCCCT
>JAYTWC010000701.1:0-2331 GCA_043743635.1 Verrucomicrobiota bacterium
GAGGAGGCCACGGGAGCATGGCTGTTAAAGTTGTTCATTTGATTTGTATTTGGTTCGGTAATCAGTTGGTCGCAGGTTTTGATCCTTCGGCGCAGAAACTAAGCCCAATTGGACAAAACGCCTATGGGGTGATGCCCCACTCATTCCATTGGCGCGGGGGCAACTTCGGCGACGGTAGGTCATCACCCCATAACCCTCTCCTCGCCATTTGAGAGTTGCGTGGGTATGTTTTGCCCATCGAAAACCGAAGTCCACCGTGGCGAAGGCCAAAACAAGGCGCCTTCATCGTGGGTGACAGGCAACTCGCGCCAAGGTTATCCCTCCTGAAGCACCGGATGACTCCATTTAAAAACAAATCTGTGGCGACGGTGCCTGGGGTGCCGCAGTACTTATTTCTGGCTCAAGGACAGCCCGCGTCATGAAAACTAGACTAACGAAAACCGCTAAATCAAATGAGCTTCGTCGTCATGCTGAAGCCCGGCTGCATGAGCAGAAAAAGAATCGCGCGCCAAAGGGCGCAGCCCCGGTTTCTAAAGCCGATACGCAGCGCTTGCTCCACGAATTCCAACTCCATCAGATCGAACTGGAGATACAGAATACGGAACTGTTGGAAACCACCGACCGGACGGAAGTGCTGTTGCAAAACTTCACCGATCTCTACGATTTTGCTCCGGTCGGCTATTTTTCTCTCGATGAACAGGGAGTGATCATGGGGGTGAACCTCACTGGATCGGGCTTACTCGGCGTGATCCGGTCTGAATTGGTCGACCAGCGCTTGCAGCGTTTTGTGACTCCGGCCAGCCAACCGATCCTTCGATCCTTCCTAAAAAAGGTCTTCGACATACCAGGCAAGCAGGTTTGTGAGGTGGCGTTACTGGGGAAAAACGGCGTGGTTTTTTGGGCAGATCTTCAGGCTGTGTCGGCCGTTTTTGTGAGTGGTTCTAAGAAATGGTGTCGGGTGGCTGTCTCGGATATTTCCGCGCTCAAGCGAATCGATGAAGTGCAACGCCGCGCGGACGCCCTGGTGATTACGAACCGGGCGATGAAGCAGGAAATCGCGCAGCGGCGCATCGTTGAAAATGCCCTCAAGAAGAGCCGGCTGCACCAAAGCCAGATGCTGGAGCAATCGCGCCGCATGCAGAAACAGTTTCGGCATTTGTCGCACCAGCTCTTGCAGGCGCAGGAGGAAGAGCGGAAGCGGATCAGCCGCGAGCTGCACGATCAAATCGCGCAGACTCTAGTCGGCATCAATGTCCATCTGGAAGCCTTGACCCAAGGCGCGAAGCTCGATCCCACCGGTCTCCGGAAAAAAATCGTCCGCACCCAACAGCTCGTGGATAAGTCGGTGAAGATCGTGCAGCTCTTTGCCCGCGAACTACGCCCCTCGATGCTGGACGACCTCGGCGTGATTCCGGCAATCAATTCCTATATCATCGAATGGCAGAAACAGACGAAGATCCGCATTAACTTCACCGCGTTTACTTCGGTCAGGATTGAAGCTTTGAGCAGCGCCCAGCGCACCGTGCTTTTCCGCGTCGCCCAGTCAGCCCTCACCAATATCGCCAAGCACGCCGAAGCCAGCGAAGCTACGGTGAGCATTCAAAGAGTAAAAGACGCGATCCATCTGGAAATCCATGACAACGGCAAATCGTTCGACGTGGAGCGGGTGTTCTTTGCGGACCGCCGCAAACGCCTTGGGGTAATCGGCATGAGGGAACGCGTCGAAATGGTGGGCGGCCATTTCACCATCGAGTCAGCAACTGGCAAGGGCACGACCGTGCGCGCCGAGATTCCGCTCGGCAAAGCCGCGATAAAAAAGACAGGAGCTTTACGCCGTATCCAAACTGTGGATTCAGACCAACTCCTTTCTGCTACTCCGGTGCTAACTTAAAGATCCTGCTAAATGAAAAAGAACGTTACCAAATCAGCCCCCCGCTCGACTCAATTGCCGAAGTGCCCGACCGGCATCCAAGGACTCGATGAAATCACCGACGGCGGTTTGCCTCGCGGTCGGCCCACGCTGGTGTGCGGCGGCGCAGGTTGCGGCAAGACCCTCCTGGCCGCAGAATTTCTCGTGCGTGGCGCGACTCTGTTCGACGAGCCAGGCGTATTGATGGCCTTCGAGGAGACAGAAAAAGAGCTGGCATCCAACGTAAAATCCATCGATTTCGATTTGGAGGGATTGGTTCGACGCAAGAAAATCGTCGTCGACCACGTTCACGTCGAGCCGAGCGGGATCCAGCAGAGTGGTGATTATGATCTGGAGGGTCTTTTCGTCCGCCTGAATCACGCGATTGATTCCATTGGTGCCAAACGCGTGGTTCTGGACAC